>JBJKOR010000394.1:0-15420 GCA_046707185.1 Anaerolineales bacterium
TGGTTCACGTCGCCGAGCAGCCCCACATCCTCGCCAAAGGCAATGACGCGCGGCTCGCGCTCCAAGATTTTATCGAACGCAGCATTGATGACCTCGAAGCCGTACATGGTGGGTGAGTCTGCTGAATAAACAGGCTTCACTTCCTCGACCTTCAACGCACGGCCGCTATAAAGAAGCGAATCGTAACGTTCATGTTGAAGCGCGTCCTGATCATTTTTCCATTGGACCAAAACCTGCTTTGACGGATTCTCTTCGTCGCGCAGGATACGCAAAGCTTCATGCGCGGCAGAATGAACATCGCGTCTCAACTGGACCGCTGAGGCGGCCAGCCGTTCCTTGATATCGTTCAACTCTGACGCGTGGCGCGAGGACCCTGCAATCTCATCGAGCATGTCCATGACTTGGGCGCGCTCTTCGAGAATCGGATTGAGATACGCGTCCCAGGCGGATTTGCGGATTCCCTCGACGGCGTTGTGGTCCTCTTTTTCAACGGCGGCCAGCTCCGGTTCCGTCCCGATGCGATTCGTGATGATCCACTCGCGCATCTTGCGGATGCAGTCGAATTCATCCTCGAACTTGAGCCGCTCCGGAGTCTTGTAGCGTTCATGACTGCCGGACGTGGAATGTCCTTGCGGCTGCGTGACGTCGATGACATGCACCAACTGTGGGATGTGATATTTGCGCGTAATCTCCGCCGCGCTCTGGTAGGTTTCGATCAATGCGGGATAATCCCAGCCGCGCACCTGATAAAGATCGTAGCCGCGCTCACAATCCTCTTCCATGCACGGCTCACGCTCGAAGCCTTTGAGAATGGCGTAGATGTTTTCCTTGACCATTTGGAATTGATTGGGAACGGAGATGCCATAGCCGTCATCATAGACAGTGATGATCGCGGGCGCTTGCAGCACGCCGATGGCGTTGACCGCTTCCCAAAACATGCCCTCCGCGGTGGACGCATTGCCGATGCTGGCAAAGGCGACTTCGTTGCCGTTGTGCGAAAATTCCCTGAATGGTTTGAGCGCTTCGAGTTCGCGATAAACGACGGAGGCGTACGCCAGCCCAACCGTGCGCGGCATCTGCGCCCCTGTTGGCGAAACATCCGCTGATGAGTTATACATTTCAGTTTGATTTTTCCATGTGCCGTTGGGCTTGATGAACCGTGAGACAAAATGCGCATTCATCATGCGCCCTGCCGAATTGGAATCGGCCTCGAGATCGGCGTGCGCGTAAAGTTGGGCAAAAAATTCCTGGATGCTCATGACTCCCAACATGAACATCCAGGTTTGATCGCGATAATAGCCGGAGCGCCAGTCGCCTTTGTGGAAAGCGTGCGCGATGGCGAGGTTGGCAAGTTCCTTCCCGTCGCCGAAGATACCGAACTTGGCCTTGCCGCTTAGCACTTCGCGCCTACCAATAAGACTCGCCTGACGCGATTTGTAGGCAAGACGATAATCTTTAAGGATCTGTTCTTTTTCAAAAGGTAACGTAATAGAGCCCTTGGTCTTGGGCATGAGTCTCTCTCCTGAATTGTGGAGTGATTTAGGTGGATTATAACGGAAAAGAAAATAGTGCGCAAAACTTGCTATATCTCAGCAAGTTGTTATTATCTTTTACTCGTTTCAGAAATGTTGAATTGGGCAGGATTTTGTTGTATAGTAAATTAACATACTATCTTTGCACTTTTGGGGTCAAACCGCCAGATGTGCTGGTTGAAGAAGTCATCGAACCGCCAGATATGGCGTCAAAACTTAAAAGTGCAAACATAGTGATTAACAGTTCCTGCAAGGAGGTCGACATGCAAATTATTGTAGGTTATATCCTCATTCTGCTGGGAGTGGCGTTTTTGGTGGTAAGTGTGCTGGTTTGGTTCAACGTGATCCAGCCGAAATTTGGTGTGATCATTCAAGAGTCAACCGGCTGGGATGTGTTGATTGCCCTGATCGACAAACTTCCGTGGATGGCAATTGTCGGGCTGGTCTTAATCTATGCCGGTTTGAAAATGATCGGCGTGGGGCTGCCGTTTTAGCTTTGCTCTGAAAAGCTTGGACGGAGAATTCTATGATATAATGCAGTCGTGGCGCGAGAGCGCCACATATCTTGCCCAGGACGGGCATCAAGCGTCCTTGAGCGGGTCACTATTCCCGCTAAACTCACTCCGTTCCACGCTGACGCCGTATAGTTGAGCTTGTCGAAACCAAGGCACCACGCGTTTGGAGAACGGAAATTAGGAGAAACATGGCAGTTATATCTATGAAAGCTCTGCTTGAGAGCGGTGTTCACTTTGGACATCGCACCAACAAGTGGAATCCGCGTATGAAGCCGTATATCTTCACAGAACGTAACGGCATTCATATCATTGACCTTCAGCAGACGGTCAAGTTGTTGAACCAGGCCTATGCCCTGATCCGTGATACAGCCGCGGCCGGCGGGTCGATTCTGTTCGTGGGCACGAAGCGCCAGGCACAGGACACGGTGAAGGAAGAGGCCGAACGTTGTGGTATGCCTTACGTCACCGAACGCTGGCTGGGTGGAATGTTGACGAACTGGTCGACGATGCACGCGCGCATCGATGAATTGGATCGCTTGGAACAGTTGCGCGACAGCGGCGAGATCAGCCGCCTGACCAAAAAGGAAGGCTTGCTGATCCAACGTGAGATCGATCGTTTGCTTATCCGCTTGTCCGGCGTGAGAAAGATGAAGGGCCGGCCAGAATTGATCTTTATCGTGGATGTCGGCCGCGAAGATGCGGCTGTGCACGAAGCCAATTTGCTCAACATCCCTGTCATTGCGCTGGTGGATACGAATTGCGACCCCAAGGGGGTGGATTATGTCATCCCGTCCAATGACGATGCCATTCGCGCTATTAAATTGCTGGTAGCAAAAGTTGCTGATGCGGTTTTGGAAGGCAAAGCCATGCGCAAGGATGAAGAATTGGCTGAAGAGGCTGCCGCACCTGCTCCTGCCGCCGAAGTCAAAACGGAAAAGGCCAAGGGACGCAGGGCGCCGAAAGTGGTCGAAGTCGATGAAGAGGTCGAGGAAGACGAATTGCTGGGGGAGGCCACGCTGGCAAAGTTGAGTGCGACGCGTGCTTCCGATGATTCAGCCTCTCACGCTGAAAACGTCGAGGAGAAGCCGCGTGAGCAAAAGTCCAAGGAAGAAAAACCTACCGAGTCGGGGCAAGCGGAATAATTTTGGATTGAGGAAAGTGAAATGGAAATTACTGCTGATATGATCAAAGAGTTGCGTAGTGCAACGGGTGCTGGTGTATTGGATTGCCGGAAAGCGCTTCAAGAGGCTGATGGTGATTTTCAGAAAGCTGTGGATTTTCTGCGTGAAAAAGGCATGGCCACTGCCGCCAAACGCGCCGACCGCGATGCCTCGAATGGTATCGTAGAGCTTTATTCTCATGGCGGCGGACGCGTGGGCGTAATCGTCGAAGTCAATTGTGAAACGGATTTTGTGGCACGTTCCGAGCAGTTCCGCAACATGGCTCACGAGGTTGCCCTGCAGATCGCGGCTGCCTCCCCAAAATATATCAAGGCCGAGGAAATTCCCGCTGCCGAGTTGGATCATGAAACCGAGATTGCCCGCGCACGCGCCAAAGAGGAAGGCAAGCCGGAAGCAGTCTGGGGAAAGATTGTCGATGGCCGCCTCGAGAAATTCAAGGATGAAGTGGTGTTGATGCGCCAGCCTTACATTCGCGATGAAAGCATCACGGTCGAAAAGCTTCTTCTGCAAACGATTGCCGCACTCGGCGAGAATCTGGTCGTTCGTCGTTTCCAACGTTGGGAGTTGGGCGAAAGTATTCGTCACGAGTAAATCGAAAAGGTCAACCTTTAAGGTTGACCTTTTTCTTAACCCCACCCGACCTTTGGTCACCTCCCAGTTTCCTTGAAAATGTGGAGGGCAGGGAGGGGCGAAAGGAGATGATATGTCTGACCTAAAATACAAACGCATCCTTCTCAAACTTGGTGGTGAGTCCATTGGCGGCTCAACCGGCTTTGGCATCGATGTCGATGAAACGGAAGCGGTTGCGCGCCGGATCAAGGAAGTCCACGACATGGGTGTGGAAGTGGCGGTTGTGATCGGCGCGGGAAATCTGTGGCGCGGTAAACAAGGCCTGGAGCACGGCATGGATCGCACCACCGCCGATTACATGGGCATGCTCGCCACGGTGATGAATTCGATGGCGTTGATGGACGCCTTGGAACGTCTCGGTGTGTTGACGCGCGTGATGTCAGCGATTGAGATGCGCGCCGTGGCCGAACCCTATATTCGCCGCCGCGCCATTCGCCACCTCGAAAAGGGACGCGTCGTGATCTTCGGAGCCGGGACCAGCAACCCGTTCTTTTCCACCGATACGGCCGCCGCGCTGCGCGCCTCCGAGATCGACGCGGATGTCGTCATCAAAGCCACGAAGGTGGACGGCGTGTACGATTCTGATCCAAAGAAAAATCCAGACGCAAAACGCTTCGATAAACTCAGTTATATCGAAGTTGTAAATCGCCGGCTCGAAGTGATGGACAGCACCGCCGTGACCTTGTGCATGGAAAACAATCTCCCGATCCTTGTGTTGAATTTATGGGATCCAAAGGCGCTGACTGCCGCACTGCTGGGGAATAATATCGGGACTTTGGTAAGCGCATAAATTTCAAATGGAACAATTGTGAAACAGGCTTATGTAGAACGGTTTGCATAAGCCTGTCCTTGTTTGAGAGATTCACAATCCTTCTCACGTGCTCTCTTATTTGCCTTTCTGTCCTCTTGCCTTATCCGGGCATCTTATCTATACTCAGCAGATCACGAAACAGGTTCAAAATCGAGACGATAAATTAAAACGCGAAGCCGAGAAATCTACCGCCTTGAGAAACGGCATCTATATGCAATATTTTGAGTTCACCGTTCTACCGCTGATGGCAGCCAAGTGCAGAAGGTTTTCATTACGTTTTCGTGAAGTACTGATACTCGTCTGCTGGAGCATGAGATAGATGGTTGATCTGCATTTGGAAGAGGTCGTTGAACTTGGCAAGGATTCGGGCCGTGGGAATATAGTAGGCATCGAGCCATATATCAGCGCCGCGGATTACATGTCCGCACAGACATTGCTGTCCAAGCTGGATGGATACATGTCCGAAGCAAAGCAGGGCGGTTGGCTTAATAAGAAGACGATCGTTCTTTTGCCCGAGACCCTCGGTACGTGGTTGGTGTTGGCGAATGAGCCTGAATCCGTTTTTCGAACTGATAAACTCGCGGTTGCGGAACAACGACTCGTCCTGCATCACATCTTCAGCTTCTTGTTGCAGTTCATCGTCGCAAAAGAAAAGGGAAGAATGGAAGCGGCGGTCTTTCGTCTCAAAGCCAAAGTGATGGCAGACTCCTATAACGAACTATTATCGACCATCGCAAAAAATTATGGCGTCACCGTCGTCGGCGGTTCGACGTTCCTGCCTGCGCCGCAAATCCTTGACGGGAAATTGGTGGCGGGCGAAGGTCCGCTTTTTAGTGTGACGCCGGTTTACGGCCCGGATGGACGCGCTTATTCTGACCTTGTTCTCAAAGCATACCCGACCATGGATGAATTGCCTTTTATCAAACCTGCGTCTCCCAAGACTTTTCCAGCTTTCGACACGCCTGCGGGTAAACTGGGTGTGTTGATCTGTGCGGACGCGTGGTTTCCCGATAGCTATGAACGGCTTAAGGAATTGAATGTGGAAATCATCGCCATGCCGTCGAATGACGGCAACCCGGCGCTGTGGGATCAGGTATGGGGAGGTTATAGCGGCTGGCCCATGCCGTCGGACGTGGATGCGAACGACGTCAAGAAATTAACCGAAGGCGAAGCCTGGCATAAATACACCTTGGCGGGACGCATCGGCGTGACCCCTGCGCGTGCGGGTTCCAATATCTTTCTGCGCGGCCAGTTGTTCGATATGAAAGTCGGCGCAGGCGAGACCACGATTATCAAGGATGGGGACGTATTGAGACATAAAAAAGTGACCGGCGCCTCGCTGGTTAACTTGTGTTTGTAAAGTGGGCAAGCTGATCGAGATCGTGGGGCCAAGCGGTGTGGTAAAAACGACTCTGGTCAAAGCTTTGAGCCGCAATGCCAACTTTGTCATGGCCTGTGAGGGACACGGCGAACGTCCTTTTCAATCGCTTTTCAAGCAGGATAAACGCTACGGCCTGGCGAATCAAATGGATTATTTGTTGCTGCGTGCCGAGCAGGAAAAGGAATTGCGCGCTTCGCCCTTGATCGGTTTGATGGATGGCGGACTCGATTTGGATTATCATGGCTTCACGCGTCTATTCCACGCCCGCGGCTTGCTCAGCGATTCTGAATTCGATATGTGCCGCCGATTCTATGAACTGACCCGCCAGATTCTCCCGCTTCCCGATCTCATCGTTCGTCTGACGGCCAGCGAGGAAATTATCCGTTCCCGCTTGTCTTCCCGCCAGCGTATCAATATTGCTTCCGCAGAAGACACCGTCTTGTTCAATTCTTTTCTCGATGAGTGGCTGGGAATGATTTCCGAGGAGCGTTTGCTGAAGCTGGATGTCTCTTCAGCGTATATCGACTTTCATTCGTGCGATACGTTGTTCCTTACAAAATTGAATATTTGAAAGAACGTTATCGTTTTCATCTTTTTCCGACGCGCAATCCGTTTATACTTGTATATATTGGTTTTTCTTTGGACATCTGAGGATTACTTCATGAGTGTCAAATCTCCAAAATCTAACAGAGTAATCGATAAAGGAATCCCGATCAGCGATGGTACTGCTGTGAAACCAGGATCGAGCACTGCAAAACGAAATACAAAACCCAAGCTTCGCGGCTCAAGGCCGAATTCTAAGAGAGTGTCCTCAGAACAAAATTTGAGTTTGGTGATCGAGTCCCTGCCTCATGCGATTGTGCTGGTTGATGCCCGCGGTGAGATTGTGCTCGTCAATGTACAGACGGAGAAATATTTCGGTTACAAGCGTGATGAACTGATCGGGCAAAATATCGAAGTGTTGATACCCGAACGCTTTCGCCGGATGCACTTCCACCATCTGGCCGATTTCATGGCCGGTCCCGTTGCGAGGCCCCTTGACGTTGGACGGGATTTGTTTGGCTTGCGAAAAGATGGGAGCGAATTTCCTGCCGAGATCGGTTTGAGTCCAATCGAGGGAGGACAAAGGACGATGGTCATCGCTTCGATCGTGGACATCACTGAACGCAAGCGTATGGAAGAAGCCCTGCGATTATCCGAGGATAAATTCTCCCAGGCATTTCGTATCTCTCCCGATGCCATAAACATCAGTCGTCTCAGTGACGGGATGTATCTTGAAATCAATCAAGGCTTTATTCAACTGACCGGCTATACATCAGAAGATGTGCGCGGGAAGACCTCAACGGATATCCATATTTGGGCTGATCCGAATGATCGCCTTCGTTTGGTGAAAGAATTGCGGGAGCATGGCGTGGTAGAGAATTTGGAGGCAAGATTCCGATTCAAGGACGGGCAGGTCAAAACGGGTTTGGTGTCTGCCAAGATCATTGAAATCAATCATGAGCCGTGCATTCTTTCCATCTCGCGCGATATTTCAGAACGCAAGCGGATGGAAGATGCACTGCGCTACTCAGAAACCAACTTGGCTGAGGCGCAGCGTATTTCCCATCTGGGCAGTTGGAATTGGAATTTGGCTGGGAACAAGATTCATTGTTCCGAGGAAATGTTCCGCATTGCCGGCTCACTTCCAAGTGAATCAGAGCTCACGCAGGATACGTTTGTTAAGTTTATTCATCCGGAAGACGCGGGGATGTTCCTCCAGGAAATTCTTCGCGAGACGCTTGATCCGTCCCTTCTCAACATTGAGCATCGCATTATCAGGCCGAATGGGGAAATAAGAAACGTATTAAGCCATATAAAAGTCTATCGTGACGAGAATGGCAAGCCGCTCCGCATACTCGGTTCTACGCAGGATATTACCGAGCAAAAGCTGACACAAGCCTTGCAGGATGCAGTCTATGAGATTACCAGCGCCGCTGAGATTACTGAATCCCTAGACGAGCTTTACCCGCGCATCCATCAGATCATCTCATCAGTGATGCCTGCCGGGAATTTCTTTATCATGCTCTACGATGAGAAAAAGAATACCCTGCAATTTCCATATTTCCGAGATGAGGCCGACGAGCCTTACATCGGTGAACTGGAACCTGGAAAAGGCCTGACGGCTTATGTCTTGCGGACGGGCAAGTCCCTGCTTTGCACACAGGCGGTTCATGACGAGTTGGAACGGCAGGGTGCGGTCAAACTGCTTGGAAAACCCTCCGCCGTTTGGCTGGGCGTGCCATTGATCGTAAACAGCAACACCATCGGCGTCATGGTGGTCCAGCATTATACCGATGCCAGCGCGTACGGCGAACGTGAACAGCATATGTTGGAATTCGTTTCTTCACAAGTGGCTAATGCAATCGCCCGCAAGCGCGCTCAAGAAGCTTTGAAGAAAAGCGAGGAGAATTACCGCAGCATCGTCGATAACGCTGTGGATGCTATTACGCAGACTACGCCGGAGGGAAAATATCTTTCTGCCAACCCGGCAGCCGCTCAGATGCTCGGCTACAATTCGCCAGAAGAATTGATCGCGGAGACTTACAATATTGCCACCCAGTTCTATGTAAAACCCGACCGTCGTCAGGAGTTCATGGATCTGATGGAGAAGGATGGGTTCGTAAAGGGCTTTGAATCCGAAGTTTTTCGCAAGGATGGCAGTACCACATGGGTTTCAGAGAACTCTCATGTTGTGCGCGATGAACAGGGTGCCATTCTATATTATGAAGGCACAGCGGTAGATATCGCGGATCGCAAACGGTCCGAGGAAAAGATTCAGCAGCAAATGGAACGCCTGGCTGCCCTGACCGCGATCGATCACGCCATTAGTTCCAGCTTCGATATGCAGTTTAGCCTTTCTGTTTTGCTTTTGCACGTTGCCAAACAGTTGAAGGCGGATGCAGCAGATATATTTCTGTTTAATCCAAATCTGAATGTGCTGGAATATTTTGTTGGGCGCGGTTTTCGGACTCGATCCGTTGAAACGGCAAAACTGCACCTGGGCGAAAGCCTTTCGGACCGCCTCGTGATCGAACGGCAGGTGGTGCTTGTTCCAAACATGGCTAGGAGCAATCTGATTGCTTCGCGCGCCAAAATGCTCGAAGCCGAGTCATTCGTTGAATATTGTGGCATCCCCGTGGTTGTCAAAGGGAAGATCAAGGGCGTCCTTGAAATCTTTCACCGTTCACAGCTCGAAATGGATCAGGAATGGTTGGATTTCCTGCATACATTGGCCGGACAAGCTGCCATCGCGATCGATAACTTTCAATTGTTCAATGGATTGCAGAGGTCCAATGATGAACTGAGGCTGGCGTATGACACCACCATTGAGGGCTGGTCGCGGGCACTGGATTTGCGTGACAAGGAAACGGAAGGCCATACCCAGCGTGTCACGCAAATGACCTTGAAACTGGCGCGCGCCGCCGGCATCGGTGAAGACGAATTAGTCCACATTCAGCGTGGCGCGCTCCTGCATGATATTGGCAAACTAGGCGTGCCGGATGATGTCCTGCTCAAAGCTGGAGAGTTGACGGAGTCAGATCGGAAGATTATGCACCAACATCCGCGATACGCTTATGAACTGCTTTCTCCCATAGAATATCTGCGTCCGGCGCTTGACATTCCATATTGTCACCACGAGAAGTGGGATGGCACAGGTTATCCGCGCGGACTCAAAGGGGAACAGATTCCGCTCCCCGCGCGGCTGTTTGCTGTTGTGGATGTGTGGGACGCGTTGCGCGCCGACCGTCCGTATCGTGCAAGCTGGCCGAAGGAAAAGGTTTCAGAGTATATTCGCTCACTTGCCGGGACCCATTTCGATCCTCGTGCGGTCGAGTTGTTTTTTGAAGTATTTGGCGGGTAAAGGTTTTAAGCCGCCCAAATTTTGCGGAAGCACGAAATCGGCATTTTGCTTATAATTCACACACTTTTTTCATAAAAAGTTGACAACCTAATCATGTTATTCAGGTATTATCATGCCGCTTTTTTGCAGTCACTTATCTTAGACAGCATTGGAGTGCAACCCAACTCATGAAAACCTTGAAACGCATTTTGTTGATGTCAAGTCTGGTATTGACGCTCATATTATCTTCGTGTACCCCTCTCGTCTTACAAACGTCCGTGCTTCAACCTTTGCCAACGCAGCCGCTCCCGCCTCAATCTCTTGGGATTCAATATTACTCACCCATGCAAAATGCGTTATATGTTTCCAAAGGAGCGACCATCATCGTCCGTTACGGCCCTGCGTTAACGAACCAGGATATTTCTGGCTTGAAGTTTGTTGTGCAGGGATCACAAAGCGGACTCCATGCGGGCCAGACCATTCTGGCTGACGATCACAAAACTGTGATCTTCAAGCCGTCGACTTTGTTCACGCCCGGCGAGCAGGTTACGGTCAACGTCAACGACCTGAAGCTGGACTCAGCGACCTATCCTTCCCTTTCATATTCGTTTACGGTTGCGATCAATCAACAGTCCGGCTCGCCGGGGAGCAGCGAATTGGCGGCGCCGCCGATTCCGGATAGACCGCCGCTCAGCGCGTTCCCCAATTTCCTGACTGTGCCTCAGGATATTCCGCACTTTACGATGACAGGTACATCCGATCCTGCGGAAGGGGATATATTCATAGCCCCCTTCTATTGGACCAAGGCCGAAGTCGGCTCTTATCTTCTGATCTTGAACGATCAGGGCCAGTTGGTCTATTATCGATCCGTGGCCGACGCGCTGGATGCCTGGGATTTCAAAGTGCAGCCAAACGGGATGCTGTCGTATTACGATCAAAAGAATTTCACCTTCTATATTATGAATTCCCATTATCAGGTGGTGGACACCTATCAGGCGGGCGACGGCTATTTCGCGGATTTGCACGATTTTCAGATGTTGCCTAATGGCTATGCCTTGTTGATGGCTTACGACGCGGAGACCATCGATATGAGCAAGTACGTTGTGGGCGGAAAAACGAACGCTATCGTAACCGGCCTCGTCATCCAGGAACTCGATCCGTCCAAGAACGTGATCTTCGAGTGGCGGAGTTGGGATCATTTTGCGATGACAGATTCTGTCTCCGGCCTGACGACTCAGAACATCGATTTGATACACGGGAATTCCCTGGATTTGACCAGCGATGGCAACCTGCTGCTCTCCACCCGCAATCTCAACGAAGTTACCAAGATCGACCTGCAGACCGGGAATATCATCTGGCGTTTGGGCGGCAAGGAAAACATGTTTGCGTATGTGAATAGCCCAACCTTTTCCTATCAACACGATGCTCGAGAACTCCCGAACGGTGATATCACTGTCTTCGATAATCAAGGAACTCAAGAGCAACCGGCGCCTTCGGTGGCTATGGAATATCGTCTCGATGAGACTAACAAAACTGCGACGCAGGTCTGGGGTTTCACGCATACGCCGCCCGTGTTTGGAACATTCATGGGCAACGTCCAGCGTTTGTCGGATGGGAACAGTGTCATTGGCTGGGGTGCTCCCTCGCAAGCCAAGGGATATGCATTCGTTACCATGACGGAAGTGAACCCGGATAATCAGGTTGTCCTTGAGCTTACCTTGGATCAACCCTATGTCAGTTACCGCGCTTTTCGTTTCCCGTGGCAGGGTACTCCGGCTACGCCGCCCGTGCTGGCTTATAAAATGAATAATGGTACGCTCACGCTGGGCTATTCGTGGAATGGCGCTACGGACGTGGCATCTTATCAAGTTTCTGGTGGGACTTCGCCGCGAGCGCTAAATCTGATAGAAAATACTCCCAAGACAGATTTCGAAACTCAATCGCAATTTAATAATCTGCCCGCTAACGAATGTTATTTTCAAGTTGCAGCGATGGACAACAATGGTAATATATTGGCTCATTCCAATATCGTCTCAACTGACAGTGTGAATTGTCCGCCTGAACCATGAATAAGAATTTCATTACTTCTTGAATTATTACGAAATAGAAAAAAGAATATGGTTTTTTTCAGGGTAAAATTGGCATGCCCTAATCATTTCCGCTAACATCTGTAATTCATATCAGAATCTCGATAACCTGATCAATATTGATCACGATACTATTAATTTCTTAAAGATTGGAGTTCCACATGAGCCTCCCGAATATCCGAGTTGATTTGCGAGTTGCGATCTTATACATGATTTTTGGGGGAGCGTGGATACTTATATCGAACCTATTCCTGGGGTTGCTGGACGGCAATTTATCCATTGTGATCTCGGCCAAGTCTCTGGAAGATTGGATTTTCATGCTGGCCAGCGCTCTGCTGGTCTTTTTGCTTGCCCAGCGTGATTTACTTCATGTCAGTGCCGCTGCAGAAGCGTTGCAAAGATCGAATGCCAATCTCTTGCAAGCCTACGATACCACCATTGAGGGTTGGTCCCGCGCTCTTGACTTACGCGATAAAGAGACGGAATATCATGCCTTGCGAGTAACGGAAATGACACTTAGACTGGCTCGTACTGCCGGCATGCGCGCAGATGAATTAGTACACCTGAGACGCGGCGTTCTTCTACATGATATTGGCAAGGTAGGTATCCCTGATTCGATCCTGTTCAAATCCAGTCCGCTTACCGAAGAAGAGTGGGCGATTATGCGTCAGCATCCTATCTTTGCTTATGAGTTGTTGTCACCTATTGAATATCTGCGACCTGCACTGGATATTCCTTATTGTCATCATGAGAAATGGAATGGATCCGGCTACCCTCGTGGATTGAAAGGCGAACAAATTCCATTGGCTGCGCGTTTGTTTGCCGTTGTGGATGTGTGGGATGCACTTCTCTCTGACCGCCCTTACCGCAAGGGCATGTCGAAGGAAAAGGCATTGGAACACATCCGCTCGCTCTCCGGAAGCCATTTCGACCCGCACGTAGTAGATTTGTTCTTCAATATCTTTGCGTAATACTTTCTTTACTTGCCTCATCTAATCCGCATGACCAACTTTAGAGCTATCTCCCAAATCATCGAACCACAATACGTCATCGAAGGTGCGGATGTGTTGCTGCGTCGTTCCATCGCGCCGCAAAAATCCAATTTCTTCGATCCTTTCCTGCTCTTCGATCACTTTGCTTTCAACGATCCCATCGAAGGGCCCATTCGCGGCTTTCCCATGCATCCGCACCGCGGCATCGAAACCGTCACGTACATGCTCGAAGGTTCTACCGCACATCGCGACAGTCTCGGCAATTCTGGTTTAATCGGTCCCGGCGATGTGCAATGGATGACCTCCGGCCGCGGCATCTTGCATGAAGAACTGCCGCGCCGCGGTGAGAGTGGAAGCATTTATGGATTTCAGCTATGGGTCAATTTGCCGAAGCGGCTCAAGATGACTGAGCCGCGCTATCAGGGCGTGGATGCCGCGACGATTCCAACGTATGAAAAGGATGGGATCAAAATCCGCGTCGTGGCGGGCGAAGTTAACGGTGTGATTGGCCCTGTTACCGAAATTGCCGCCGCGCCTCTTTACCTCGACGTTGAGCTGGCTCCCGATACCGAATTCACCCAGTCCGTCCCAAGCGGACACACACTCATTGCGTACGTGTTCGAAGGTGAAGGTGTTTTTGCAGACCAAACCGTAGCTGCCGTTCACATGGTCAAATTCGATGATGGCGATGCGCTGCGCGTGAAGACGGAGAATTCATCGGTGCGATTCATGCTGATGGCGGGCGCGCCGTTCAAAGAACCGATTGCGCCGTATGGTCCATTTGTGATGAATACCATGGAAGAGATTCAACAGACCTTGGTCGAACTGCGGAATGGAACATTTATAAAATAATGGTTTTGTAGGGGCGCAACACATTGCGCCCGTACGCATTCTGGGAGGAACGATGACCGAACTTCTTTATGGGGATCACATCAGCAAGGGCGCGGAGTTGCGCATTGGATCGTGCGCGGTGATCTTCGATGAGAGCCGCAAAAAGGTATTGCTCACAAAACGCGCCGATAACGGTTTGTGGTGTCTGCCCGGCGGCAAGATGGAATCGGGGGAAACGATCGAAGAGTGCTGTCGACGCGAGGTGATGGAAGAGACCGGCCTCGAGGTCCGTTTGAAGCGCTTGATCGGTGTCTATAGCAACCGCGATTTGTTGGTAGTTTATCGCGATGGGAACAAAGCCCAAATCATTGTGCTGAGTTTCGAAGCGGAAATTATCGGCGGGGAACTTGGGCTGAGTGATGAGACTACCGCTTTCGGTTATTTCTCGATGGACGAAATCCAAACCATGCCCATGCACGGACGGCATCAGCAGCGGGTGGAAGATGCGCTCAGGAACGAGAGCATTCCGGTCTTCAGAGATTAGAGTGCGGAGTCAATGAGCGTGTGGATGAACGAAAGCGGCAAGACGTTGCGGGTTCGCATGTAGGCATAACCCAGCGCAAAGCCGACCGTCATCTGATAGGTAAAGGCAGTCAACAGCGCGTCCGGCAAATGCAGGAATGAACCGCCGAGGTCAATCGGAACATGCGATAAGCCGAAGATGAACGATGCCGTCCAGACGGCCCACAGCGGATGGCGTAATAGCGCTTCGAGCCGCGTCTGGAGAAAGGCACGGAATAAAAATTCTTCCGGCAGCCCCGCACCGAAAAAATAACAGGCCGAAGAGATCACAAGAGGCTCAAGTTGGTGAATACTCAATCCATAAGCGAACAAAATGATCAGAGGCAGAAACGCCGCGAGCCAGGAAAATTTATCCCAAGCAAAACCGATTTGAACCAAGGTATATCGTAATATCATCAAGATAACGACCGGCAGCAGGAACATCTCAGCCATTTTTGGCAAAGGTGTTTCTGAGATTGGGCCGCAACTGTTATTCAATCCAAAGGTCGGGATGGTGTACCACTGCCAGTATTCACCGATACGATAGATGATCCATGCTGCAATGAGAAGGATGGCGATGAAAAGTTCGAGACGCGGCCTGCGTACGTCGAGCGGAGCCAACGACCGCCGGTGACCGACCAGCCAGTAATTTGCGATGAAGCCGATAATCCATGTCAGCGGCTGAAGCGAGTTTACGTCTCTTCGATGGATGAATAGAATCAGCCAGGGCAACGCAAGCAAGCCGGTGATGATGAGCGTGCTCCGGTCATGGATAAAGTCTTCAGGTAGGGTGCGCAGATCGTCCCAAGTTGTTTTCAGATAATCGATCATGGAATGAGGAAGTAAGTCTAGCATTCGCAAGATGGATTGTCAAACTTCCGGAATATAAAAGGAAGCAAGATTCACGGTATTTATCCAAAATTATTCGAACGCTGCTTGACTCTGATTCGTAAAGGTGGTATAGTCTGCGGGCTTCGTTGCGGGGTAGAGCAGTGGCAGCTCGTCGGGCTCATAAC
>JBJKOR010000395.1:0-5746 GCA_046707185.1 Anaerolineales bacterium
GCGATGCCATGCGGCACTTCGTCGCGCAGTCTAAACAGCGCCGCCTCGCGGATCAAGTCCGCCGCGATCTCACGCTCGTATAAGTCCGTGATTTGCTCTTCTTCATATTCTGGCGGACGATTTGGCAAAAGCGAAATCAATAACGCAATCAAATCATTGACGTGTTCAGAATGTAATGCGGAGATTGAAATGACATTCGCATCGCTTCGACTTTGGGCTTCGACACTCCCTCCGGTCGCAGCCCGGCGCTCAGCGCGAGCTTTCCTGACCAAAGCCTGATACGCTTCGAGACGCGTTTGTAGGGGCGGATGACCATCCGCCCCTATACCAACCAAATCCATTTTGTTGAGCGTCAACACGATGGGAATCTTCGCTGAAATCTTTTTCAGCAATGACGCGATGCGAATATCATCTTCGGTTGGCTCAACGGACATATCCACTAAAAACAGAATCACATCCACGCCATCCAGGGCTTCTTCTGCTTCCTGATTCAAAAACTCGCCGAGTTTATGCTTCGCTTGATGGATACCGGGCGTATCGACGAAGATCAATTGCGCGTCGTCGCGCGTCAAAATCCCAAGCTGACGTCGACGCGTGGTCTGCGGGCGCGGCGAGACGGCCGCGATCTTTTGTCCGAGCATCGCATTGATCAGCGTGGACTTGCCGACGTTGGGCCGTCCGATGACGGCGATGAAACCAGAATGATAATCAGTCATGGTTATATTATGTCATTGCGAGCCTTGCAAAGCAAGGCGTGGCAATCTCAAGTAACATCCAAAGAGGAGATTGCTTCGTCACTTCGCTCGGTCTCGATATGGCAGGAGAACACTGCCTACTCGACCAACGCTCGCAACGACATATGGAAATATTTTACTCCGCACTCTCCGCGGCGAGTTGCTTCTTCGGCTGCAAATTCGCAACTGCCAAACTGGCAACAATCAATACACCTCCGGCCAGAACTTGCCAACTCAATTGCTCATGTAAAAACACCACTCCGAGAATTACACCGCCCAGCGGAAACATATACGTCACCATCGTGGTGCGCGTCGGGCCGATCTCATGGATAAGATAATAAGAGAGAACGAAAGCAAACCCCGAACCGAGAATACCAAGCCAGAGTAGTGCGATCCACGTGAGAGGCAGGTGTGGAATTTGGATTGGTCTCTCGACGATGAAATTTGCCGTCCACATCACCGCCGTGGATGAGATCAACGGTCCTGCGCTGCGCAGAATAGCGGGCGTGTGTTCGGTGGATTTGCGCGCATAGACGGAACTGCCCGCGTAAAAAGCGGAAGCCAATACCACCGCGGCTTGACCGAGAAGTGGACTGGAAGATGCACCGATATCCTTGCTGACCAAAATGATTACGCCCACAAAGCCCATCAGCAATCCAGTCACTTTCGGAACCGTCATTTTGTCGTCATGCAAGGCAAGATGCGCGATGACAATGGCGAACAATGGGACGGTCGCGTCGAGGATCGCGGCAACGCCTGAGTCAATCGATTGCTCGCCCCACGAAATCAGAAAGAAGGGAATCGCCACGTTGCTGATGCCGAGAATCAAAACCGGAAGCCAACCCTTGATATCGCGCGGCAATTGCACGCGCATAATAAGGATCACCGCGATGCCGAACAATAAGCCGAACAAAACGCGGAACGCCACCAGCGTGATCGGACCGACTTCCGTCACCGCGATCTTGATCCACAGGAAGGATGAACTCCAGATCGAGCCAAGGAGAATGAAGACAAACCAATGTTTGGGTTTCAAAGGGGTTTTTCCAAATATCTATGAATTTCAAATGCACCAATAATTGACAACGTGTGCTTCAAATATTTTCCTTCTCCATTTTCAATAACCACGCTTTGGTCTTCAACCCGCCTTTGCCGCCGTAGCCGCGAAGTTTGCCGTCGGTGCCGATGACGCGATGGCAGGGAATCACCAATGGCATCGGATTCGCGGCGTTGGCGCGTCCCACGGCGCGAAAGGCTTGCGGATGCCCGATCTGCGCGGCGATCTCGGCGTAAGCGCGCGTCTCGCCATAGGGGATGGCAAAGACCGCTCGAAGCGCGTCCCGCTGAAAGTCGGAAGAAAGAACCGACCAATCGATCGGAAAATCGAATGCGCGGCGGCGTCCCATCAGATATTCCTTGATCTGGAGAAGCACGTCTCTTACTCGCTTCGGTGCATATTCGATTTTAGACCCAGTTTGCTTGCGAACCGCGCGATCAAAACTCGCCCGCGGGATTCCGAAATCAACCGTTACCAGTCCGCGTGGGGAAAGCGCCGCCCATACTTCTCCAAGCGGGGTAGGTTTGATGTTGCCA
Source organism: Anaerolineales bacterium (assembly GCA_046707185.1). Lineage (GTDB taxonomy): Bacteria > Chloroflexota > Anaerolineae > Anaerolineales > Villigracilaceae > Fen-1038. The sequence continues at coordinate 2,325 of JBJKOR010000395.1, forward strand.
AAGAAAACATGGTCGTTGTTCATGGTTAGCCTTTTATAAACTCGAAATGATTACACTTCTGAAAGATGAGGGATGATCGTATAGGAAGCGTAGGTTTTGCGTCAAGTAGAATTTTGGTAGAAATGGTAGGATAAAGGTCGTAAGGTGATTTCTCTTCTCCTCCTTTCAATGAGAGCCGCGGTCGGCGTCCGCGGCTCTCGCAATTTAATTACAAGTGAGGAGAAGCAGTTATGCAATACGCGTTCGATTATACCGTACCGAAGCAGTATAATCTCCCCAACTCTGTTTTGAGAGGAATCCATGAACACACAAATCACCCTTATTGGTCTCGGACAAATTGGCGCATCCATTGGCATGGCGCTGAAAGACAAGAAGAATATCAAGCGAGTCGGCTACGATAAGGATCCGGCTGTTGCCAAAGCCGCCCAGAGGCTGGATGTCGTACAGGAAATCAAAAAACTGCCGGCGGCGGTGAAGGAGGCGGCAATCGTGGTGCTGTCGCTGCCACTCAACGAAATCCGCGAAACGCTGAGGACCATCAGCCCCTGGCTGGCCGACGATGCCATCATTATCGATACCGCACCGGTAAAGAGCGGCGTGATGCAATGGGCAGAGGAGTTGATCCCAACGGGCCATTTCTACGTTGGACTTGTGCCAGGCATCAATGTTCAATATGTTGCCTCGCTTCAGTATGGCCTGAAAGCCGCCGAGGCGGACCTGTTCAAAACCGGAATCTTCGCGGTGGTTGTTCCGCCCAATACCCCCGAACAAATCATCGAGCGCGTCTTTGAATTTTGTGGCTTGCTCGGCGCAAAACCCATGTTGACCGATCCGTTCGAATCGGACGGATTGATGGCCTCGGTGCACGTACTGCCACAATTGACGGCTGCGGCCCTAGTCAACGCCACGATCGGTCAACCCGGATGGCAGGAAGCGCGCAAACTCGCTGGTCGCCCCTTTGTAGGCGTGACCAGCGGCATGGCCTATCACGACGATGTGGATTCCCTGCGCCATGCAGTTCTGGCAAACCGCGCCAGCACGGTTCACGCCCTGGACACGTTGATGGCGGCGATCAAAGGTCTGCGCGATGATTTCGATCAAGGAAACGAAGAGGGAGTAGCAGAACGTCTCAACAGCTCCGTGCTTGATCGCGAAGCATGGCTGGATGAGCGCAGCGCAGCGGATTGGTTAAAAGAAGCAGGCGATAAGGACGAGATACCCAGCTTCAGCGAACGCATGGGACAAATGTTGTTGGGCAGCACGGTCATTGGCCGCGGTTCGAAACTTAATAATAAGAAGAAATAATGCCACAAGGATGTTATTGCTACATTGTGGAATGTTCGGATGGGACGCTCTACACCGGCTGGACGACCGATCCGGAGCGCCGCATCAAGACCCACAACGCCGGGCGCGGTGCGCGTTATACAAAGATGCGCCGTCCCGTGAAATTGGTTTACCTCGAGTCCCAACCGGACCGCACCAGCGCCATGAAGCGTGAACGCGCCATCAAAATGATGACGCGTTCACAAAAACAGAAATTGATAAACGTATAGATTCATGCCATTGCTTCATTGGCATATTGGGGAAACGTTGCACGTTTGGCAACAATAGATAACCCATTATAATAACTGTATGACCGATACATGGCGTCTTCTCATCACGTCTCCTGCATGCGGCGCGTGGAACATGGCTGTAGACGAATCGATCCTCGAACACATCGGGCGCGGCGAGTCGCACCCAACGCTGCGGCTGTATGCGTGGCAGCCGCCCTGCCTTTCGCTTGGCTATGCCCAGCCGTTCGCGGATGTGGACGTTCAACGTCTCAACGGACGCGGCTGGGATGTGGTCCGCCGCCCCACCGGCGGGCGCGCTATTCTGCACACGGACGAATTGACCTATTCCGTTACCGCGTCAAATGATGAGCCGCGCCTCGCCGGTTCGATCCTCGAAAGTTACAACCGCCTGGCTGGGGCATTATTGCGTGCAGTAACATCGCTTGGCCTGCCCGTTGAAATGAAAGAAGATTCGGGCACGAGTCACGGAACGCCAAATCCAGTTTGCTTTGAAGTCCCCTCGGCGTATGAGATTACTGTCCACGGCAAGAAATTGATTGGATCGGCGCAGGCGCGTCGGAAGGAAGGCGTGCTCCAACACGGCTCGCTTCCCCTGACCGGAGACTTGGCGCGCATTGCCGAGGCTTTGGTCTTCGCTGACGAGTCCGCGCGCCGAGACGCGGCAGACCGATTGCTGGCACGCGCCACGACGGTTGAATCTGTTTTGGGGCGCGAGGTTCTATGGAATGACGCCGCGCAGGCTTTCGTTTGGGCCTTTGAAACGGCATTGGATCTAAAACTGGAAATGGGATCGTTAACCGATAGCGAACGCGGACGAGCCGATGAACTCGTCCGCGAGAAATATGATCATGCAAATTGGACACAACGCGTGTGATGTGTAGGGGCGCAACAATGCTGCGCCCTGGGCGGAGCAACGCTCTGCCCCTACATATTTTTCTTCATCTCCGCCTTGAAATCCTCCAGTGCAGGAATCGGCGTGGGGTCGACGCCATAAGCCATGGCGAGATAATACGCCATGTAATCGCCAAATAAAATCAACGTCCACATATTTGCCAAAAGGGAGTCGCCGCGTGCATCGAGGAAATCGGTGTTGATCCCTTCGACCATGAAGGCTTGCTTGGTTAAATCAATCCGCTTGTGATTGCGCGGATGATCGGATGGGGCGCGCAAGAACAACTCCAGCATGTGCGGCATCAATACTTCTTCAGGATGAACGGTTCCCGCCAGTGCGTTGTGATCAGCTTCCGGGAGAAATTCAAAGTTTGCCCCAGCCTTTGCCACTTCATTGATTTGTGTTTTGAAACGACGCGCAACCGGCGCAAGTGCGCCCGCACCGAACACGGTCGCCCAACGCCCCATCAATTGGCCCGCGTAGCGCTTGGCCGGATTGTCCGCCGCTGGGACATCGGCGCGTAAATGCTCCTGTGATTTTTTCATCGCAGCGATTGCTTCCTGCAAATCCTTCGATGGGTCGGGAATCAAATTCAATCGCGCAAACAATGCGAGCAGCAATCCAAATGAGAATCCAACCGCAGCACGCGGCTGGCCTTTATGATCGAATGTCCACACCGGAATATTCTTTTCTTTGGCACGCTTGGATAATTCGCCGCCTGTGCAAATGGCAACCATCGTGCATTGATTCTTCACCGCCTGTTCAAATGAATCAAGCGTCTCTTCCGTGTTGCCGGAATGCGAGGATAAAACCACGAGTGTCTCTTTGCCTTTCGCAAACGCAGGCAGGCCGTAATCGCGGTGGACAAAAATCGGTACGAAACAAGTTTGGTAAACGGCAGCCGCTACCAAGTCCGCACCGATGGCGGAACCACCCATGCCCGCGATAACAATCTT
>JBJKOR010000396.1:0-1517 GCA_046707185.1 Anaerolineales bacterium
CGGTTGGTGGTATTGCCCGCCACAATCAGGTTGCGAATCGACCAGGCTAAAATCCATGGGATGACGCTGGCGAGGAATATTCCGGCGCTGACGAATCGTTTGCGCCATGTATCGTGCAGGACGAACAACGCCGCGAGAAATGTCGCAACCAGCGCGAGACCCGCGTAGCGCGTCAAATACGCCGCGCCGACAAAGATTCCGCAGGCGATGATCCACAATGGATGTGCGTCGCGCTCGAAGTACAAATCGAACATCCAGAAGGCGGCCAGGCTTAAGAAGATAAAGAGTGGCTCGCTCATCGCTGTTGTGTAAACCTGCAGCAATGAACCGTTCAGCACGAACAATGCGGCCAGCACAAGACCAGCCATCAATGACTTGGTCATGCGCCAACCGAGGATGCCGATCAAGGCTGTGCTGAACCCGAACAGTAGGGAATTGAGAAAGCGCACACCGCGTAAGGGATCCAAGCCAAATAGACCGATGAAAGCCAGCGCAGAGGAAAAGCCCGGCGGAAAATGTGTGATCGGTTTGTTGCTCACCAGCCAGGCTTCGATATAGCCATGTCCGGCGAGCATACTGCGCGCACCTGCAATATAGGCAATCGAGTCGTCAGAAAGGCCAAGACCCTCGGGCGTGGAACGGAGGACGAGAAATACTCCGATAACGGTCAGCAGGCCGAGAATCAGGAAGGAGATGCGATGAGGGGTGATACGAATGTTCATGTTCGTATGTCATTGCGAGGAGCGCCTTTATTGCTCAAGGCGGCGTCTCCCCGCCGGGGACGGCGGCATGAGCAGCCATACATTTTAATTCTAACTTGAGATTGTTATGTCGGCTTGGTCTCGATATGGTCTCGAAGAACACTCGACCTACTCGACCAGCGCCTCCTCGCAACGACATCAGCTTATTTCAACAAATATCCTTGTTCTTCAAGATATGCAATGATCTTGCGTGCGTTCTCTTCGGGTGTCGCGCCATAACCTTTGAGCGTGATCTCCGGATCGATCGGCGGCTCGTAAGGATCATCCACACCGGTGAAGCCCATCGGCTTGCCATCCTCCACGGCCTGGCGCGCCTTGGCATACAAGCCTTTCACATCGCGCTCTTCGCAGACTTCGACCGGCGTATCCATATAAACTTCCACAAAGTTTTCACCGACCATCTTGCGTGCTTCCTCGCGCGCCGCACGATACGGACTGATAGCCGCGCAAATCACCGCACCGTTGGCGTGAACGAGTTCGCCCGCCACGAAGCCAATGCGAAGAATATTCGTGTCGCGGTCTTCCTTGCTGAAGCCAAGTCCTTTCGACAGATGGGTACGAACGACATCGCCGTCGAGGATCGTAATTTCACGGCCGCGTTCGAGCAACAGCGAGGTCAGGACTTGAGTGGTGGCCGATTTGCCCGAACCGCTCAAGCCGGTGAACCAAACACAGAATCCCTGCTTGCTGCGCGGCGGATACATCTCACGCAAAATCTCAGCGGTCTCCGGACGCGTGAACCAATCCGGCAATAAC
>JBJKOR010000397.1:0-4443 GCA_046707185.1 Anaerolineales bacterium
ATAAAGTACCGGGGATGTTGAATAGCTTACTAACACTATACAGCAAATTTTTGGTAAATTCAATAAGAAAGCCCGCCTCCTACTGAGACGGGCTGTTGAATTCATAAAGATATTTTTTATGCTGGAACTTTTTGCGCCGCTTCGTAACCGCGCTTCAAAGCTTCGAAGTTTTTCGGTAAGAGATTCTTGTGCCGTTCGGGCATGTGCGCTTCGAGCGCCTTCTCGACGTCTTTGATGGTCAACTCGGGCAACGCCGTCAGCAGCGCACCGACCGCCACCATGTTCAACAGTTTGCGGTCGCCGATCTCTTCCGCGATCTCGTTGCAAGGAACAAAGATCACGTTGATATCATCGCGCTTCGGGCCGCGGTCCACCATGGACTTATTGACCACCAGCGTTCCGCCTTTTTGAAGCAGTTCTTCATACTTGTCGAACGACGGCAGATTCAATGCGATTGCCAAAGGCGGATTCTTCACCAGCGGCGAACCGATTTCTTCATCCGCGATGATGATCGTGCAGTTGGCCGTTCCGCCGCGCATCTCCGGACCGTAGGATGGAATCCACGTTACTTCTTTTCCTGAGTCCATGGCGGCATAGGTTAGAACCTGTCCGCCGAAGAGCACGCCTTGTCCGCCAAAACCAGCAATGATGATTTCTTTTTGCATGTTTGCTCACTCCGTGAGCAGAGAGTAGTGAGTAGAGAGTAGTGACTGGCCGCTTACGCCGATCTTCTACTATTCTCGGTTCATCTTCTCTCTACTCTCTATATTTTCACCTGCGCCACCGATTGACTCACTTTGTAATCGCCCAACGGGAAATATGCCACCATCTTCTCTTCCACGAACTTGAGCGATTCGACCGGCGTCATGTTCCAGTTGGTCGGGCAGGTGGATAGCAGCTCGACCATCGAGAAACCGAGTCCGTGCACCTGCGTTTCGAACGCCATGCGAATGGCCTTCTTTGCCAGGCGGATATTCTTCGGGTCGTGCAGCGAACGTCTCACCACATAACCCGCGCCATCCAACGTTGCCAATAATTCCGCGGTACGGATTGGATAACCTTGTGTTTCCACATCGCGTCCATTCGGCGATGAAGTGGTCTTCATGCCGGGCAATGTGGTCGGAGCCATTTGTCCGCCGGTCATGCCGTAGTTGGCATTGTTGATGAAGATGACGGTGATGTTTTCTCCGCGCGCCGCGGCGTGGACAATCTCACCCATGCCAATCGAAGCGAGATCGCCGTCGCCTTGGTAGGTGAAGACGATGCGGTCGGGGAGGACGCGCTTGATGCCGGTCGCCATGGCCGGGGCGCGTCCGTGAGGCGCTTCCACGAAGTCGGTATCGAAATAGTTATAGGCGAAAACCGAGCATCCCACCGGCGCAACACCGATTGTCTTATCCAGGACGCTCATCTCTTCCAGCACTTCGGCCACCAAACGATGCGCCACGCCATGCGTGCATCCGGGACAGTAATGGGTGGGCATATCGGTAAAACCTTCAGGTCGTTCGTAAACCAGGTTGTTTGCAGTCGCTACCATAAATCCTCTTTTGATTATGTCGTTGCGAGGAGGGTGTTTTCCCCGACGAAGCAATCTCCTGTTTTATTTAGGGATTGTTTCTCGAAGACTCGCGGTGACATCATTTCGTTGCCACCATCCGCTCGAACCATGCCTCGCGCGGATTGAGAACGCTTTCGGCTTTGCTTGAGATCATGCGATGGATTTCGCTCAACACTTCATCCGGGAGCGGAACCACACCGCCTGCGCGTCCGTAAAACTCAATCGGTACGCGCCCCTTGACGGCGAGGCGGACATCCTCCAACATTTGACCGGTGTTCATTTCGACGACCAGGATTCCGCTCACATGCTTGACCAGGTCTTCGATCACATTCAGCGGGAACGGACTCACCGTCACCGGCCTCAACAACCCGACCTTGATTCCCTGCTGACGCGCGGCGCGCACCGCCGAAAGCGAGACGCGTCCCGCCGTGCCGAATCCGATTACAACATACTCGGCATCGTCCATGAAGTATTCCTTGTAACGTACTTCATTGGCTTGGATTTGTTTCCAGCGTTCGAGCATACGCAGGTTGGTTTTTTCTTCTTGATACGGATCGAGATAGATCGAAGTGAGAATACGGCGTTCGCGTTTGCCCATGCGTCCGTTGGTGGCCCAATCCCAATCCTTGCGGACAATGGGCTTCATCTCAGGCAGGTTGATCGGTTCCATCATTTGTCCGATGGAACCATCTGCGATGACGAATGTGATCATGCGATATTTTTCGGCGAGGTCGAATGATAGAGTCACCAAGTCGACGGCTTCCTGAACCGAGGCGGGCGCCAATACAATACGCGGATAATCACCGTGCCCGCCTCCGTGGACAGCCTGGTTGTAATCGCTTTGTGCGGGAGCAATGTTACCGAGGCCCGGTCCGCCGCGCATCACGTTGACCAACACCGCGGGGATTTCCGTCCCGGCGATATAGGATAAGCCTTCCATCATCAAACTCACGCCCGGACTGGAAGATGTGGACATCACGCGCACACCCGCGCAGGCGGCGCCATACACCATGTTGATTGCCCCCAGTTCGCTTTCCGCCTGGACGAAGGTGCGTCCCAGTTCGGGCATGCGGCGTGATAGGTATTCCAAAACTTCCGTTTGGGGAGTGATCGGGTAACCGAAGTATGCTTCCAGTCCCGCGCGAACGGCGGCCTCGGCAATGGCTTGGTTGCCTTCCCATAATTCACGTGTCATAAATTCTCCATAAAAGTAGGGGCACGATACATTGTGCCCCTACACTTGATTATGCTGTTGCAGGTACAGCTCTTTTGGTGATTTCTCGATAGACGGTGATCGCTGCGTCTGGACAAACCAACGCACAAATAGCACACCCCGTGCACCCATCTTTGAAGGTATGCGCGGGGTGGTAGCCTGTGGGTGTTAGTTTGGTCATGTCCAATTCCATCACCTCAGGCGGGCATGCACTGATGCACAACTCGCATCCCTTGCAATATTTTTCATCGACTTCGATCCAACCTTTAGCAGCCGGCATTTAAACTCCTTAGTTGAGAAGTTGGAGAAAATTTGGCAAATATCTCGCTAACCTGATTATGGCTTTATCAGGAAAAGGCGGATAGTGCCATGCGTCATCCTTCGCCGTTTACAAAAGTCCTGTCCTTTCGAGGTGGTAAAATCGCGTGCAGAATTTCACATGGAAAAACAAATGCCAGGAAAAAAGAAAACCATATTTTTGATTTTGCTCTCCATCGGTGTTTTGTATTTTGTTCTCTTTTGGTTTCCCAATGCCACCGGTGCGCACGATTTCAATATGACCTATATTTTCAATTCGGATGAGCCGGCTCAATACCCGGCGATCATCCGCATGTTGACGCCCGCGCCGAGTTTTGCTCAATCCATCTATCGTTTCTTTGCCTATCAAATTTATTTCTATGGCTTCCCGTATTACTTTTATTCGGCAGTACTCGTGCTGCTGCCGGTCAAACTGATCTTCGGGCTTGGCAATCTCCAGTTGAATATGCTGGTGCTTCGGCAGTTCGACAGTGTTCTGCCGATGATCGCCGCGTTGATGATTTTGGTTTATCTGCAAACCAAATTCGAGTCGTATGTCAAATCCATCGGCTTATTCCTGATCCTGCTATTGATTCCGGAAGTGGTTTTCAACGACATGTGGCTGCATCCCGAAAGCCAAGTGCTTTTGTTCATCGTCCTGACCTTTTTCTTCCTCACGCAGGACGATCTTAAATTCGGGAAGAATTTTTATTTTGCGGCGCTTCTTTGCGGATTGGTAGTGGCAACCAAACAAGTCGGCTTGTTCTTCTTTCTGGCCATTCCACTTTATATCTTTCTCGGATGGAGAAAGAAAAGCATTGATTTACGCCGAGCCTTGATCGTCGCAGTCAGTTTCGTGGCGATCATGGCCGCGGTGTTCGTCTTCACGAATCCGTTCCTGTATTGGGCTTCGGAGCGCAAGGCGGCGCTTCAAATTCAACTCACCCTGCATCGCCACATTGCCAGCGGGTTTGTGGTCGCCTATCAAAATGATTTGTTGGGTTGGCTGAATGTCGTCAAGGAAGAATACAGTACGCTTCCGTTTCTTTTGCTGGCTTTTGTGGCCGCGATTGTTGGTTCCATCAAAGGCGAACGGCGACTCTTGAATGGCTTGATCCTGGCGTGGGTTGTGCCGTTCACGATTTACATTTGCGTGGCGCTGGCAATTCGTCCCAAGCATTTCCCGCTGCCGATCCTCATTCCGCTTTATTCGGCTATTCCCGCGTATTTCATGGTGTTCGCTCCGCCGCGTTTCGTCAATCCAGTGGGTGAGTACCTCAAGAAAAATGGAATCCGGCTTGCCTTATTTGCAGTGGGCGTTTTGATTGTGGGCTGGCAATTGGTCTATAGCTTCAACATCGATGTCGACCAATAT
>JBJKOR010000398.1:0-1943 GCA_046707185.1 Anaerolineales bacterium
TCCCAAATTTCCTGTGCGCTGTCTGCCTGCCACGCGTGTCCCATCCGCCTGGCGATCTCTTTTATGATCCACCAACCGGGTTTGGCCTCACCGGGCGCATCCTTGACTTTACGCACACGGCTGACACGGCGTTCACTGTTCGTAAATGTCCCCTCGCTCTCCGCCCACGACGAGGCCGGAAGGATGACATGAGCGAAACGGGTCGTGTCGGTCGTGAAGATGTCACAGCTCACCAAAAATTCTGCAGAACCAAGTTCAAATTCCACATGTGCGATGTCCGGCTCGGAGTTTGCGACATTTTCGCCCATGATGAAAATTCCGCGTACCTGTTTGGTGATGAGACCTGAGAGCATGTCCGGCATCTTCAAACCTGGTTTGTCGGGCAGACTTTCCACGCCCCAAGCCTTAGCAAACTTGGCGCGAATATCGGCTTTGGCAACGCTTTGCTGTCCGGTGTAAGAACCGGGCGTTGCGCCCATATCGCCTGCACCCTGGACGTTGTTCTGGCCGCGCAGCGGGTTGACGCCGCTGCCTTCCACACCCAGATTGCCGAGCATCATTTGAAGGTTGGCAACCGAGAAAACGTTATTCGTGCCGGATATGTGCTCGGTAAGGCCAAGTGTATAGCACAGCATTCCCGGCTTGACTTCAGCCATCATGTGCGCCATCGCTCGGATGGTTTCCTCCGGCACACCAGAGATTCTTGCTGCTTTATCGGGCGGATACTGCACGATGGTTGCTTTGAGTTCATCGAAATTCTCACAGTGCTCCGCGACAAATTTCTTATCATACAAATCTTCCTCGAGCAGCACGTACATGATACCGTTCAACAAGGCGACATCCGTGCCGACTTTGAGTTGGGCAAAGATATCCGCTTCCTGCGCCAACGCCGTCTTGCGCGGGTCAGCGACAATTAACTTGGCGCCCTTTTTCAACGCCCGCTTGACAAAGTACGATGCCACCGGATGCGCTTCAGTCATGTTTGTTCCGGTGAGGAAGAACAGTTTTACATTTTCGAATTCGCTGAATGAATTCGTCATCGCGCCCGAACCAAAAGTGGTTGCCAGACCGGCAACAGTCGGGGCGTGTCAGACCCGGGCACAATGGTCTATGTTATTTGTGCCAATCACCTCCCGGAAAAGTCTTTGCATGTAATAGGAATCTTCGTTGACGGCGCGAGCGCTGCTCAATCCGGCCAGCGCGTCAGGCCCCGACTCTTGGATGATCTGCTTGAATTTCGTCGCAACGAGATCGAGCGCTTCGTCCCAACTGGCCTCACGGAATGTATCCCCCTCACGAACGAGCGGTGTTGTCAAGCGATCCTTCGAGTAGATGTAATCGTAGCCGTAGCGACCTTTCACGCAGAGATGTCCCTGATTCGGTTGTGCGCCTTCCACGCCCGTTATACGAACAATCTGGTCGCCCTTCATGTGCAGTTCCAACTGGCAGCCGACTCCACAATAACCGCAAGTAGTGCGCACCGTGTGAGTTTCCCAACGCCGCGCCATGCCCACCGATTTCTTTTCGACGAACACGCCCACCGGGCAAAGTTGCACACATTCGCCGCATTGCACGCAGGAGGATTGTCCCATCGGTAAATCGTTATCACAAATAACTTCTGTACGTGAGCCGCGATAGCCAAAGTCGAGCACGTTGTTGACGACCAAATCATTGCAAGCCACGATACAGCGTCCACATTGAATGCACTTATTCGGGTCACGCATAATGAAGGCAGCGGAGTCATCGCGTTCCTCGTGTTCTTCAACGAGGAAGGCTGGCGTTTCGATGCCAAGATGATAGGCCACATCCTGAAGTTCGCAATCGCCGTTGACTTCGCAGGACAAACAATCGTGATTCCCGTTTGCCAGTAAAAGATTCACCACCGCCTTGCGGGCATCGATCACGCGCGGTGAGGCGGTCTGGATCTTCATGCCGTCGGTCGG
>JBJKOR010000399.1:0-2438 GCA_046707185.1 Anaerolineales bacterium
CCACGGGCGGACGGATTGAATTGCTTTTGCTTCGCCGCGAAGATGGTGTTACGTGGCAATGCTTGGTTGGTGGAAAAGGTATGCGTGTAGGCAGTAAGGTAAAGGTTGAAGAAGGACCGAGCGCTGAAATCATCGAAGTGTTGAACGGTTCGGAACGGTTGGTGCGATTCGCGGAGCCGATCGAACCGTATTTTCCGAAGATCGGAAATGTACCGCTGCCGCCGTATATTCACGAACCATTGAAAGACCCGGAGCGTTACCAAACTGTCTATGCACGCGAACCCGGTTCTGCTGCCGCGCCGACCGCCGGTCTGCACTTTACACCGCGTTTATTGGATGAACTGCAGGGGCGGGGCGTCAAGATCACTTATGTCACGCTTCACGTCGGCCTCGACACGTTTGCGCCGGTGACCGAAGATGATCCGCAGGAACACAAAATCCACACCGAATGGTGCGAACTGAATCAGGAAATTGCTGATTTGGTTAATCAAACGAAGCAGGCGGGTGGAAGAATAATTGCAGTTGGGACGACTTCGGTGCGAACGCTGGAATCAGCAAGCCGATATTCGAATCTCGAAAATCGAATATCGGCATTTAATGGTCCCACGTCACTTTATATTCTCCCCGGCTTCCAATTCAAAGTGGTGGATGCAATGATTACCAATTTTCACTTGCCCAAATCCACGCTGATTATGTTGGTCAGCGCTTTCGCGGGGCGCGAGCGGATTTTGTCGACGTACGAGAGCGCGATCCGCGCCGGCTACCGCTTTTATTCATTCGGCGACGCGATGTTGATTTTGTGAGATTGGGAATCACTGTGGGAATAACGTCCAGCGCGTGATCTACTTCATCGTTCAGCATCTTCTCTCCAAGAAGCTCGCCGTAATGAACCAATTCTGGAATCTTGGATGCATCGTCCATTTGAATGCTGGTTTTTAAATCCACTTGGAAGCGGCGGAAATCCAATTGATTGAAAAGCTTTTGTACAAGGTCGACTTGTTGGTCAGCCGCAGAAGTTTGATACGCGCCAAGAATCGGCGTGATGTATTGAAGCGGAAAATAATGATCCACATCGCCCGGCTTGATGGTTTCCGGATCGCGTCCCGTGCCGATGCTGATCAGCGTGGTTTCGCTCATATCCCACTTCAACAAAAACATGATTTCGTACGCGGCCAGATAACATGGATTACCGTATGAACCCACGCCGCCATCCACGTAGCGCCCATCGACGGATTGAAAATAAGTCGGCGCGGCGGAGGATGCCATTACAGCCTTGACCACGGACCAATCGCCATATTTCTGTTTGAATGGTTTGATGAAGTGTGTGCGACTCTCGACAACATCGAAGGATGTAATGACCATGTCAATTGGATGGTCGGCGTTCCACAATTTCATCATTGCTTTTTCGCCGAGATACTTTTGCAAAGCATCCTTCAACGGGCGGCTTGGGTAACGGTAATTGAACAATGGCCATAACAGCGTGCGGATGCTGGAGTGGAAAATGGTGTTGCCAAGTTCGACGTAAAGTTCGTTGAGCGTCTTCGCTTCCAATCCCGACGCCAGGCCGGCCGCGATGATCGAGCCTGTTGACGTGCCCGCGGTGAGTCCCGTCCGCTCGTGAAGCGGATAGCCCAATTTCTCCTCGACTACCGAAAGCGCCTGGGTCACGATCACGCCTTTGATTCCGCCGCCATCGACGGCGATGGCAAGATTTTTACGGAAAGGTTTCATGCGGCCTCCTTTGTTTTCTTCATAGTGTAGCAAAATCCGGATGAATTTCAAGTGGGAGTAGAATCGAGAAATGGATTTCGATGCGCTCGACAAAAAGATCATCACTTGCCGTAAGTGCCCGCGGCTGGTGGCGTGGCGTGAAGCAGTGGCGCGTACCAAACGCAAAGCCTATCAGGACTGGGAATATTGGGGCAAACCGGTTCCCGGATTCGGCGACCGCAAGGCGCGTATTCTCGTGGTTGGACTCGCTCCCGGCGCACACGGGTCGAATCGGACGGGTCGGCAATTCACGGGTGATGCTTCGGGAAAGTTCCTTTATCCCGCGCTGTACCGGGCAGGTTTTGCCAGCCGCCCCGAATCCACCAGCCGCGACGATGGTTTGATTTTGCAGGATATGTTTATCACCGCTTCCGGCCGCTGTGCGCCGCCAAATAACAAACCAACCAGTGAAGAACTGAATAACTGCCAACCCTATCTTGAGCGCGAGATTGACTTATTGAAACCAAAGGGGATCGTTTGTCTTGGCCGCGTGGCATTTGAAAGAATCCTGAAAATCTACTCCATTCGTAATCCTGCATTCAAATTTGGGCACGGCGTAAGTTATCGGTTGGATAACGGCGTCTGGGTATTGTGTTCCTATCATCCCAGTCAACAAAATACATTGACGGGGAAATTGACTGTCAAAATGTTCGATTTAATTTGGAAGA
>JBJKOR010000400.1:0-1734 GCA_046707185.1 Anaerolineales bacterium
GCTACGACATCAGCAACTACCGCGACATCATGGATGAATTCGGCACGCTGGCCGATTGGGAGGAATTGCTCGATGGAATGCACCAGCGCGGCATCAAGCTGGTGATGGACCTGGTCGTCAATCACACCTCGGACGAACATCCGTGGTTCGTCGAGTCGCGCAAATCGAAAGACAATCCCTATCGCGATTACTACAACTGGCGTCCGCCCAAGGACGGGCACGAGCCGAATAACTGGGCTTCGCGCTTCGGCGGTTCGGCCTGGCAATTCGATGAGACGACCAGCGAATATTATCTGCATCTCTTCACGCGCAAACAGCCCGATCTTAATTGGGAAAATCCAAAAGTCCGCGCCGAGGTATATGGCCTGATGGAGTTCTGGCTTAAGAAAGGCATCGACGGTTTCCGCATGGATGTCATCAACATGATCTCCAAAGTGCCGGGTCTGCCGGATGCGCCGATCACAACCAAGGAGCGCTATCAATTCAGCGATAAGTATTTTGTCAACGGTCCACGCTTGCTGGAATTCCTGCACGAGATGAAGGAAAAAGTTCTATCGAAGTACGATATTCTGACCGTGGGTGAAACGCCTTCGGCGATTCCGCAAAACGCGATTGACCTGACGGACGAAGAAACCGGCGCGTTGAGCATGGTATTCCAGTTCCAACACATGCACCTGGATTCCAAGTCAGTGGCTGGCGCCGCGCGGCGAAGCGCCCAGCCCTGGCGCCTGACCGACTTGAAGCGGGTCATGACCGACTGGCAGAAGAGTCTGGAAAAGCGCGGCTGGAATAGCATCTACCTGACGAATCACGACCAGCCGCGAGCGGTGTCCCGTTTCGGAAACGATAGTACGTTCCGAGTTGAGTCCGCCAAAATGCTGGCGACCTTCACGTTGATGTTGCAAGGCACACCGTATATTTACCAGGGTGAAGAGATTGGGATGACGAATGTGGCGTTCAAGTCGATTGAAGATTACCGCGATGTCGAAACGCGCAACATCTATCGCGAACTGGTGAAGGAAAAAGGCTTGGACGAACGCGCCGTCATGGACATCATCCACGCCAAAAGCCGCGACAACTCCCGCACACCGATGCAATGGGATGATGGCCAAAATGCGGGCTTCACATCCGGCTCACCGTGGATCAAGGTCAACCCCAACTACAAGACGATCAACGTCAAGAACGCGCTCGCCGATCCGAATTCCATTTTCTATTACTACCAAAAATTGATCCGACTCCGCAAAGAAAATCCGGTCATCGTCTACGGGACGTATGATCTCATCCTCTATAACGACGAAAAAATCTACGCCTTCACGCGGACATTGGGTAATGACCGTTTACTGGTTATCTTGAACTTCACCAAAGATACGGCTGAATTCAAATTACCCGATTCAATTCGCTTTACGGAGAAGAAACTGCTCATCAGCAATTACGAAGTGGATGCTAGCGAGGATGTTCGCCAATTTACCCTTCGGCCATTTGAAGCACGCGTTTACCGATTGTTATGATGCCATAGAGGCAATTCCGCCGTCAGTGCGTTGCACCTTACTCGACAAGACGAATCAACTCAATTGGACTCTCTCGATCAATAGGCAAATCCAACCCGTCTAGTGCGACGCGCTCGAGAACGAGGCAGTTCGTATTCGAGATATAATCACGATATGTCAGTACCTCGGCAAAAATTGCAAGCCGGTCCAAAACTTCGCCCTGTTGATGAGATCTTGCGTGAGTCGG
>JBJKOR010000401.1:0-7424 GCA_046707185.1 Anaerolineales bacterium
AAGACAATACGGCCAAATGGATGAGGTCGCCTTCCTTGAATTCCGTTCCATGAACGGGAAGAAAGGCCTGATCGTTGCGTGTGATGGAGATCACTGCGATCTCACCCGGAACCGATAACTGCGCGACGTTCTTTCCAATCCACTCGGATGACGCTTCCACAACCACCAAGGCCACCTCGCCGCGGCCAAATGTATTCAACACATCCAGATCGGTGTGGGAGAGCACCTGGTAGATTCGTTCGGCGCCCCAGCTGGTGGAAGAGATCGTCGTCAGTCCCAAACGCCGATAAATCCCAGCGCGATGCGGATCGTAAAGCCGGGCCACCACACGTGGCACGCGGAAAATGTTTCGGGCAATGCGCGCCGCCACAATATTGGCATTGTCCGAAGAACTGGCTGCCACGAAGGCATCCGCCTGCATGATCCCCGCCTCCAGCAGGACGTTGCGATCAAATCCCAGGCCCTGTACCACGCGCCCCTTGAAGTTCGGGCCAAGGCGGCCAATCGCGTTGGCATCGTGATCGATGACCGTAACATCGTGCCCGTCCATGGACATCAAATCACTGACCTGCGAACCGATCCTTCCGCAACCCATGACAATTACTTTCATAAGCAACTACCTCCTCTCCAAAATGTTGGGCGAACGATTATTTTGCATTTTACCAAATCGCCGGACGAACGTTTTACGGCTCCATTCCAAAATATATAATATGGGGGCGAACAGGAGCAAGGCCGGCCAGAAATACAAGGGCAGGAAGGTATGATCAAAGGCAGAAGCCAGCGGCGGGACATAAATCAATAACCCAATAACAACCAACTCGACGACAATCCCAATCCAAAGCATGGAATTGGTGAACCAACCTTGCTGCCTGTTATGCGCCTTGAAAGTGCGGCAGGCAAAAATATTTCCGATTTGCGAAGTCACCACGCTTGCATGAAACACCGTCTGGGCAGTTCGCACGACCATATCTTCACCGATAAAGGAGAACCAATGCGGCCAGGGTATGGCTTCCAAAAACGGAATACCCAGGGCTTGCACATGACCCGACAGAACATACACCGCGATGAATCCCAAATAACAAAGAAGCGCCTCGATCAACCCCAGCCAAAGAAAAGCATGCGTCAACAACGAGCGATCCAAAAGAGGCTGAAAGCGAGGACGCGGCGGTTCGCTCATGATGCTCACTTCAGGTTTCTCGATGCCGAGCGCCAGGGCCGGCAGGATATCAGTACCCATATCGATGGCGAGGATTTGCCGCACGGTCAATGCCAAAGGAATGCTGAAAGTTGCCGTGGCAAGGAACGGCACCACCTCCGGGACATTGCTGGAAAAAATATAGGTAATAAATTTGCGAATATTATCGTAAATGGCGCGGCCCTCTTCGATGGCAGAGATGATCGCATCGAAGTTGTCGTTGGTTAAAATCACATCCGCGGCCTCTTTCGCCACATCCGTGCCGATAATCCCCATCGCAATGCCCACATCTGCTTTGCGGAGCGCGGGCGCATCGTTGACGCCATCGCCGGTCACTGCCACCACATCGCCGCGCGCCTGAAACGCGGATACCAATCGAAGCTTGTGATCCGGAGCCATGCGGGCGAAGATGACTTCCTTATCGAGCATCTGCTTGAGCGCGACATCATCCATCGCATCCAACTCCGCGCCGGTAATGATCGACGGATTCGCAGACGTAATCATCCCGACGCGGCGCGCCAGCGACTCGGCAGTCAAGCCATAATCGCCGGTAATCATCACCAAGCGGATGCCTGCTTGACGACAAACCGCAACCGCATATTCCACTTCCGGGCGCGGCGGGTCCATCATCGCCATCAGGCCGAGAAAAGTCAGCTCGTGCTCGACAATTTCCGGTGTGTACGCGCCTGTGCGCGGCGGCAATGTGCGGCGCGCCAAAGCCAGCACACGCAGGGCGCGGCGCGCATATTCATCGTTCGCAGAAATGATCTCGGCGCGGATATTTTCCGTCAAAGGCAGGGTTTGTCCATCGATCAAAATATGCGTGCACAACTGCAACACTTCGCGCGGCGCACCTTTGACAAAAGCCAGCTCCCCTTCAGGCGAATGATGGACGGTGGTCATCCGCTTGCGCCGCGCGTCGAATGGAAGCTCATGAGCACGCGGATACGATTTACTCACTGCATCTTCCGCGACGCCGGCTTTCATCGCCGCGACCTTGAGCGCGGCTTCAGTTTGGTCGCCAAGGCTGGTCCACATGGGATGATCCGGTGAAGGCGCGTTGATGCGGGCATTGTTGCAGCTCATGGCGGCGGTGAGCAAAGCGTTTAAATCCGATTCAAAAGGTGCGCCCGATGGATTCGGTCGATATTGTCCCTTCGGTTCGTATCCCACGCCGCCGACTTGCAATTTTCGATTCGTGACCCAAACCTCACGAACGGTCATTTGATTTTGAGTCAGCGTTCCGCTTTTATCGGTACAAATCACGGAGACATTTCCAAGCGTCTCGACAACGCTGAGGCGTTTGGATAACACACCGCGCGTTGTCAAGCGCTGGACAGCCCGCGCCAGGGATAACGTCAGCGTGACCGGCAGACCTTCGGGAGTGATGGCTACGATAATGCCCAGGGCCAATAGGATCGGATGCTCCACGCGCTCACTTACAGTCGGCTCGTATAAGCTGACCAATAAAACGAATGCACCAACTCCGATAGCCACAAAAGAAAGAGTGCGGCTGAGGCGATCAAGCTCTTGTTGAAAAGGGGAAGGTTCCTCCTGAACGGTCTGTGTCAATTGGGCGATGCGGCCAAACTGAGTCAACATGCCGGTGGCGTAAACCACTGCCCTGCCGGTTCCGGAAGCCACCGAGGTCCCGGCAAAGATCAGGTTTGGGCGTTCGAGTTCGCTCACTCCGCTTACCAGCGAAGCATCGGCTGTTTTACGCGCGGCCAGCGATTCTCCGGTGAGCGAGGCGTTATTCACTCGCAAGCCATATTCCTCCACCACGCGCGCATCCGCCGGGATGTTATCGCCCTCGGCCAAAATCAACAGATCGCCCGGGACAATCTCGGCGGCGGGAAGATGCACAACCTTTCCGTCACGAATCACATGTGCGTACGCGGGAAGCAAATGCTTGAGTTTTTCGACAGCCTGTTCGGCACGATATTCGCGCCAAAAAGAAAACGCGGCATTGACAAATGTCAGGAACCAGATCACAAGTGAAAGCGCAATTTGCTTTTCAAAAAGTGTAATGGTTCCTGCAATTACCATCATCAGCACGAAGGGATGGATCGCCTGCGTTATATACTTGCGCCAGATCGCCGGGCGCACCGGCTCCGACAAAATGTTCGTACCATATAAGGCGCGGCGTGACTCAGCCTCTGTTATGGAGAGTCCCTGCAAAGAGGTCTCAAGGGATTGGAAGACCTCATTCACGCGCAGGCTATAGATCGGTGTGGAACTCATAAGCGTGCCAACACGGGAGGTGGGATGCCTCCCGCGTATTTATTCTTCTTTTCCCTCTTTATCACCGGGAGATACTTCTTTGGGCGCGCCGCCTAATTTAGGAGCCTTCGGAGCATTATCCGCAAGATATTTATCCAGGAAAGTATCCGACTCATGTTCAAGCATTTCTTCATATGCTCCTGCCCCCGCTGGCGGCTCGAACCGTACCGGGCGTCGTACTCCAAACAATTCCCAGAAACGGGCAACGGCAAATGTCAATTGATAGCGGTATTCCTGTGCTCTCAAGGATTGCCACTCTACAATATTCCCCACCGCACCCTGCACATGCGATTTGTCGCGAATGATGCGATGAATATCCTGAGGAGCTCGATAACCAACGGGTGAGATCAAAATGGCATGGGCCATCAAAATTAATACGCTAAGCGAGATCAGGACCACCCACCCGCCCTCCGTCCACTTCCCGGCAATTTGACCAGCGAAAACGATTCCTGACAGTGTTGCAGCGGCGCCCGCGCCGAAAGCGCCCCAACGGCGCGCACGGCCAGTTGCATTTTTGAGGATGTGTTGACGGATGGCCAATCCCATCGCCATAATCGGCAGAAATACCCCGACTCCATAATACGGTATTGCCAAACTCACATCACCGTGCACCAAAAATACGATGACCAGGGATGCAATCGCCGCGGCGGTTACCGGACGTGTAAATGTTCCCTTTGGGTTTCGGTAAACAACGATCTCTGGAATCTCACCAATGGCGACATTTCGCCAAGTCATCGCCTGCAAATCCTGGTAGGCGGTCATCGAGGCGGAGGCAAGCAGAATAACCGCCAGAATCTGATATGTCCAATAGAGAATAATTCCACCCGGCACCTGACCAAAACCTATAAACGCAAGGTTGCCAACCAGAGAACGTCCAGCCGTAGAATCATAGGCGTTGAAATGCACGGAGAAGTATGCCAGGATCGCGGTTGTCAGCCCGCCATAAAACAGAAATGAGGTTTGCACCATTCGTCCAATGCCCGAACCGCCGCTATAAAAATTCCAAAGCGCATTCAGACGCGATAAATGTTTCTTGCCCCAACGAACGATTCCAGCATCCTCGTCGACGACAAATTGAATACCATTGGACATCGCCTCGAGACCGCTCAAGGCGACCAGACCTTTCATGGAGGCTGTCAACATGTGATACAAAGCATCCCATATGGAAGGAGGAGCAACTTCGGTTTGAGTATAAGGGAAGGATGGATAGCCTGTTCTTTGGGCAACCACCAGGCCAATCACCATGATGATCGTCAGCAGCACAAAAATACTGAGCATGGTAAAGACCACGCGCGCTGATTCGCCTCGCCCGCGGATGGTAAGATACCAGGTCGCAACAACGACGGCACCGCCAATTATAAAATGCCAGTACCAGGGAAGGCCGGTCGCGTTGCGCAATGACAAAAGCTGATCCACACCGGAAAGACTCGAAACAACGATCGTGAAAACATAATCCTGAATCAATACCACAGCAACGATAAGGCTGAGCGATGGACCGAGGTAACGCATGGCCGCCGCGAACGAACCACCGCCCTCATTGAAGACACCCAGCGAATACATATACAGGATTCCAAATACGGCATTCGCAATGGCAATAAAGACCACAGCGATCCACGCATCGTTTTGCATCCCATAGGGATGCAGGGCGCTCATCAACTCGCCGGTGGCATAGTAATACGATGTAAAGTAGTCCACGCCGAAGAGCGCCAGCGCCGCCAACAAACCAATCTGCCCCGCGCCATGGATATGAACATGTTCTTCTTTTTCAACTGGGGCGATCCGGAAGGAAATATAAATAATTGCTGCCAACAGCAGTGCAGAAAAAATTACGGGATTCATGCGTTGTATTGACTATTCCGTGAAGAAAAAAGCCCCTTCCAACATTTTCAGTTCGATCAATAAATGTTTGCGCGTGGAGGCATTGAAGCGGGTGTCTTGATCCACCTTGATTGCTTCCTCACGCACAGCACGCACCACAAAAGACGGAACGAACATAATCCGTCCGGCGGGAATGACAATGAAGTGGTGCATATCTATCTTCAATTCCTGGTCATCAAAATACGGCAGGCTCAAACTCAGACCGCGATTCAAACTTTGCGATTCCGCCCGCTGCTTGATAGTATGGATAATCTCGCGCGTCTGGTAACGTGCCAAGGCGCGTCCCTGGTTGATCAACTGTCCCAACATGCCATAGCGCTTCTTCTGATATTCCTCATCGGCCACCATGTAGGGCGCCAACGAACGCGCCGCAAAAATGACCGTCAGGAATCTCTGCATCGAGGCAATATGCCCCTCGGCCTCGCGGACAGAATTGACCAGGAGTTTGTCATTATCGTCGAAGGCCACCCACTGCGGAAGATAGAATCGGCGCGCCGCCGGTACATACGGGACCAGCAAGCTGCCGCGCTCATCATCGGCCTTTTCCTCCTCTACAATCGCATCCGTGGAAGCCGTAATCGCCGAATCAGGCTGGAGCACATCACCGGTTGGGATCGTCGGGATATCCTCGCCCTCCTCCGGCACATACGTCACTGAACGACCGGAGGGCAGCATGTTGTAAACCATGTGCATCGCCGTCGTATGGCGGATCAATTGCGCGCTCAACACCACAGCGCGGTCCGGGGATTGTTCCAATTGCGAAAGGCGGTCGCGTAGTGTGACATGCACATCGTTGCGTCTCACGCGGTCGCTCAAGTTTCCCACCGATTGTTCGCGCAAATTCTGCGGAACGGTCAAAGTGGAGGAGTTCCCATTCGTTTCCACAATGACACGGTCCGGCAATGAGAAGCGCAAGTGGGAACTGCGCTGAACAAAAGCCTCCGCCATCTGTCGGGCCTGCGTCTCCAGAAAACGCTGGACGATGGCAGGCTGGGCTTTGAACAGCAATTCCTGCTCTTTGTATTCCTTCTCGAAAGTTTCAGTGGGAGCCAGATGCGACATGCTTCTGTTTTCCTTAACAAATACAAAGCCGCATTATACCTCATCCATCGACGGGCTTTGCTTTAGGCTGCACAAGTGGAATCTGAAGGAAGAAGGCGCTTCCCTTTCCAATTTGACTCTCCACCCATACACGGCCGTTATGCTGTTCGGCAATGGATTTAACAATGGCGAGGCCCAGCCCCGTTCCATGTTGGGCGCGCGCCTCGCGCTGCTTGCCGCGATAGAACTTTTCGAACAACCGAGGCAGATCGTCCGGTTCGATGCCAATGCCGGTGTCGTCCACTTCAAAATGCAAATCATTTTCGATGACCTTGACCCGTACCGTCACTGAACCATTGGCGGGGGTGTATTTGACGGCATTCTCGATCAGGTTATAAACCGCTTGATGCAAAAGCGCCTGGTCGGCTTCGACGGTGGCGGGCAGGTCCCTGGGGATTTCCAAATTCAAGACGACATGCTTTTCGCTGGCCTGTAACTGCAACAAACTCGTCGCGCGTTCGAGGATATCCAGGATGGAAACATCCCCAACCTGCAAGCCTACACCCACTTCGATGCGCCCCAAATCCAACAAATTGCTCACCAGACGGGACATGTTCTCCACGCCGGTTATGATCTTCCGGATATAGCTTTTCTGTTGGTCATTAAGCTCGCCGACCATATTGAGCATGGTAGCGTAACCGCGCATCAACGTCAGCGGCGAACGCAGGTCATGGCTGACCGTCGAGACGAAATCCGATTTCATCGTATCGATCTCTTTGAAGGAGGTCACATCGCGCAGGATGCAGACGCGCCCCATCGGCCGACCTTCGGCGATGACAGAAGAAGCCGTGGCGAGGTAGGTACGGTTATCCGGCAAGATCACTTCCGCCGATTGCTTTTCGCCGGAAGCCATGAGAAGCTCGACCAGGGCCTTTTGAGGAATGACTCTCTCGATGAACAGGCCCATGGTGTTGCCCGCTTTTATGCCAAAGGCCTGACTGGCAACGCGATTGACAAACAACAACCG
>JBJKOR010000402.1:0-4621 GCA_046707185.1 Anaerolineales bacterium
GCTTCCACCGCTTGAATTTGGCGAATCACGTCAATGCAGTACGCGTCTTCTTCCACCATGCGGATCACGCCGCGCAGGTGGCCTTCAATGGTTTTCAAACGCCGGAGGGAAGTTACATCGTTTTTCATAGTTACTCGATTCGTCGTCTACCCCCCCCAGGGGGGTAGGGTTAGCAATATCATAAAACTAATCGAAGCTGCTGTCAAGAGAGATTATCACTATTTCCCCCATCCAAAAAACAAACGGCCCATGACATTTCACAGGCCGTTTTATCTCTATTTATACAATCTTTGATACAAAGCCTGCGCCCAGTTGAACATGGCTTGTTGGTTCGCATCAGTTGGCTGAGTACTTCCATCCCCATACAAAACCAATTGCCGCGTCATTCGATCCGATACGCCCACTGGATCAGACGCATCGAGATTGGCTTGAACAAATTGCGTTATCCATGTTTCAAGTTGTTTCATTTCGTTGGGCGATAGGTTGCCATTGCGAGCATCAGATTTGCAATTGTTCGCGCTCACCTCCCCCGATAAATAAATCGTCAAGCCATCACAAAAGCCAGCCACGCCGCCATCACGTTTCCAGGTCAATGCGATGGTTGCAGGCTGGATTTGGCTGCCATCTTCGTTCGTATGGAATTCGTATTCGAGATTATTTACTTGAAGCACAATCAAATGTCCAGGCGTGACGATCTGAGAGCACATAATTCCTTCCTGAGCAACACCCAAACAGGAATCCGGCCATTCGACTTCGGTATCGCTGACGACGCTGATTTGACTCACGTCGATGCCAAGCGCAGCCGCGAGATATTTCTTCACCGCCTCCTGGGCAGAACTCGAAGTTTGCGACCCTTCCGATGACACGCTCGACGTCGAGGATGGCGAGGCGGTGACCGTCTGATGGGCAGGTGTCAGCGACAAAGAAGTCGGTGTTGCAGCAGGCGCTTCGGTCGGCAACGGAACCGATGTGGCAACAGCAACCGGCGCGCTCGCGGAAACCTGCATAGGCGGCGTCGCGATATATTCGGGAGAACAAGCCGCAAAGATCAGAGAACAAAAAGAAATCAGTAAAATTATTCGTTTCATTCTGGCTCCTTTTCAGCAAAAGACGAAGCGGTCAACAAAAATGTTCCTCACATTGTATAATTAAATCATGTCCACGATCCGTGCCTGGCGAGTGCTCGTGAAAGGCTTCGCCATTTTTCTCATCCTTGAATTTGCATTCTTTACGCTCCGTCCCAGCCTTCAATGGCTGAATGTCTACGGCCCTTCACTAAAGCGGGAACGTTTTCCGATCAGTACGCACGCACCGGAAGATAACGCGCTCGATGTGGAAAACCTCGACGCGATGTTCGCCTCGCACATCGTCTCCCAGCCAAAATCGCCGAACGAATACCGCGTGTTGGTGCTCGGCGATTCTGCAGTTTGGGGAGTCGGCCTGACGCCCCAGCAAACGCTGCCGGGGCAGTTGGACGCGTTGAACTTGAATTGCGGCAGCAAAATCCTGCGCGCCTATAATCTGAGTTTTCCGCGTTCGTCGGCGACCAAAGACTTGATGATCCTCGACAAAGCCATGAGCTATCAACCCGATGAAATCGTATGGCTGATCACATGGTACACCCTGATGCCGAAGACGCGCGACGATCATCCGTTGATCCAGCAGAATCCGGCTGAATTCTATAAACTCGCCAGCCGTTTCGACTTCCTGCCGAAAAACTACAAAAAGCCAAATTTGATCTCGCAATTCACGGATCAGAACCGGGCGTTGTTCCGGGTGCTGCGTTACCAGCTTTACAGCCTGCTCCAAATCGCCACCGGCCTCGACCAGATTCCGGGACCGCCGGAGCAATTGCCAAGCCAATTGAGCAAGGACCCGACCTTCGAGGGCATGAAGCCGCCAGAGCTGAACGTGGCAAACGTATCGCTGGATCAGGTCAAAGACTTCTACCAGCTTGCGGGAAATGTTCCGGTGATCCTCGTCAACGAGCCGATGGAAGTGCTTTCGAATGTTCCAAACAGCAACATCTATTACAACGATTATTACCCGCGCTGGGTCTACGATCAATACCGGCAATATGTGAGCAAGGACGCCGCACAAAGCCATTGGGATTATCTTGATCTGTGGAACGTCTTTCCGCCAAGCTATTATACCGATACACCCTTGCACCTGAATCCCGAAGGTGAAACGGAACTCGCCAAAATGCTCGTGCCGAGTATCGTTGAAGGTTGCAAATGAAAAATAAACAACATATCCTCGCGAGAGTGTTCCCTTCGACAGGCTCAGGGCAAGCTTTCCCGAAGCAGTCTCTTTTCTGGAACAGGAGATTGCTTCGCCGCAAAAGACGCGGCTCGCAACGACATATAATTTTGTTGAGCGCTGTCTTTCTATTCGTATTTGCTTCCTGCGCGCCAGCCCCAACACCCAATCCGGACGCACAGATTCAAGTGGCCGTGGCGCAGACTATCGCCGCCCTTCCGACCTACACACCTTATCCGACGCGGCTCATTCCACCGACTCCGACTCTGGCAAATCTCAGCGGTTTGTTTTGCGAATACCAGTTCTGCATCGGGCATCCCGCCTCGATTGCATTCTTCGATCTCGAAGCCCAGAAAAATCCGCAATCGCCGAGCAGTGTTTCGCAAGGAATGTTGGTAGCTTACGATACGTCCGCCGTGATCATCCAAGTGATTTGGCAGGACGCGGCAGGCGCCAACGACGCTTCGTTCATGCTCGATACGATCATCGACAGCAAAATCGACACGCGCAGCGGCGATATGAAGGCGCTTCAAGTCAGCGGCTTGAATGTAGACTATGTCCCGATCACGACTACGGCGACATCCGCCCTGCCTTACGGCGGCGCGGCGGCCTGGATGTGCGGCGGGCGCGCCTTCGGATGGAAAGCTTACACACCCCAAGCGGAACTTGCAGCTGGTCAACTCAACGAAGCGCTGCAAAAATTTCGATGCGATGGGGAATGATCGTTTATGCAATCGCCTGAACAAATCCAATTGATGCGATTGTTGTTGATGCGTCTCGAGCGCGTGTCCGTGGACTCGTATTGGGCGCACCGCGCCAGCGGCGTGCGCGGCGGACTGCTGAGAGTGTTGGAAAAAGTCGAGGACGGGCAGGCCGTTGAGGGGTCCGGGGTGAAGCGGATGATGGACAAAGGCTTCCAAATTTTGGAGCGCGCCGCGCAGGAACGAAGTCGATAGATTCGACAAAGAATGATTGACGCTTATCATGGACGGGATACAATAAGACTGTAAAGGAGAGGAAGATGAAACGCTTGATCTTCGTTTGTGTACTATGCACCTTGATGCTTTCCGGCTGTGCAGGTTGGACTATCCAACCGCTGCCTTACATCTCGCCTTCGCCTTTTCCATCCCCAACACCGCTCATCTTAAGCCCGACGCCCATCGTTCTTCCGCCGCCGACAACGGCTACCGCCTCGGCGCAGACTCCAACGCCAACGAACACCCCGCCAACTTCCACACCCGGAACGTTCACGCCAACGCTCACGGACACGCAAGCTGCAACTGAAACAATAACCAGCACGCCCGCCTTTACTTCCGCACCAACCACCTTTACGCCCTCGATCACATCCACGCCGATCGCATCGGTCGACACGGAGATTCTCGGCTGCAATACATCCATCGATATAACGCACGGCATGGGCGAAGTGACCAATGCGTTCATCACAATCCAAAACACGGGCGGACTTGACTTGACGAATCTGTGCGCCACGCTCAACGCACTGGACGAAGGCCGTGTGCACCCCGATAAAACCAAATGTGTGGCTTCGCTTCCGATCGGTTATCAAGTCAGCGAAAAACTGACAGTGGACACAACATATAAGGAAGCTTCGCCTATTCAAGTGGATGTGACTGTTGGTGGAAACCTGCTTCAACGCGTGGCGCAAAACTCCTGCACGAATATCGGCCTGTTTCCGCCGAACATCGGCAATCTCGGAACGGTCACGCCGATACCAACACCGTAAAATTCACCACGGAGACGAGGGAGTAAGGGCACAGCAGGATAAATAGAAGATCATCGCCCTCGTTTTTCCTGCTGTGCCCCTACCGCAATGACCATTCAGGTATAATCAAACTATGACTGATGAACAGCTTACGAATTTACCGCGGCAAAAGATCGCCATGCTGATCGACGGCGACAACGCCCAACCGTCCCTGCTTCCGCAAATGCTGGTCGAGGCGGCACGTTATGGGCAGGTCACCGTCCGGCGAATCTACGGCGATTGGACGACGGCCAACATGAATTCCTGGAAAGAGACGTTGAATTTCCACGCCTTCCAACCCATCCAGCAATTCCGTTACACCATCGGCAAAAACGCCACCGACAGCGCCATGATTATCGACGCGATGGACATTCTGCATTCGGGCTTCGTGGACGCTTTTTGTCTGGTCTCGTCCGATAGCGATTACACCAGATTGGCTACCCGCATCCGCGAGACCGGAATTTTTGTGATGGGCATCGGTGAGAAGAAAACGCCCAAGCCTTTCGTCAACGCCTGCGACGTGTTCGTTTACACCGAAAACCTGTTGCCCGAAAAGAAGAAACCGCGCACATCAAAAAAGAAGAATAACAATAAGCCCAAAAG
>JBJKOR010000403.1:0-6779 GCA_046707185.1 Anaerolineales bacterium
ATAGATCATCCAGAACGATCAGTCGGTCACGTATGGGCGCAATGAATTGTTCCCGGCCTTCCTGATATTCCGCAAGCCCGGTTTCCAAAGTTCCCGGTTGCGTGAGGAGCGCCTTCACCCAATCCCAAACCAGCTTATCGACAACATCTACACGAAAGCTGGGAAGATGGCACTTCACGTTGGCGATGGTTCCCATGAGCGCATTACACTTGTAATAAAGGTACAGTTTCCTTTCTTGAGGCACCGTAGCATAGCAATTGACGCTAGTATGACACAGACCACATCGGACGCGTCCTCTCAGCAGGTACTCTCTTTTTATATTTCGTTTGGATACACTTATGTTAGCCCTTCGCTGAAGCTTAGCTCTCTCCCACATATCCTCAGAGACAATCGCCGGGACATCAAAGCTCAGCCACCATTCGCGGGCGTTGGGCTTGTGGTAACCTCCGAAAGTGTTACGTTTTCCGTAGTGCCAGTGACCAGCATATGTCTCTGATTCCAGAACTCGATACACGAGTCTCCCCGACCACTCCCCTTTCCCACGCTTTTTGAACATCCCACGCAGATCTGCCCAAGTGGGAACCTTCATTTGGGTGAGTCTCTTTGAAATCTCGCGTGTGGATAAGCGCCGACCCTTTTCATCTCCTTCCACATACCATGTGTAGATCAAGCGTACAACAGCGGCTTCTTGCTCAAAGATCACCAGGTTTCTGCCATCTTCCGCGAGGCGATATCCATAGGGCGGCTTGTCACCGTGCAACATAATCTTTCCATTCTTGACCACCTGTCGCCTTCCACGGACCATCCGCTCGGCGATCTTCTCGCGTTCATACTCGGCGATGGTTGCTCGGATATGTTTATTCAAACGCCCTTCGGGCGAATTCTCATAGCTGGCAAGAACGTAGACTACTTCTACACCTGCGCGATTGAGCTGCTCTTCCACGATCAGTTGCTTCGCCAGTTTTCGACTCAACCGGTCAATCTCGCGAACCACTAACACATCAAATTCTCCACTCTGTGCCATGTCCCTGGCGCGGTTAAGTTCAGGCAGTTCAAATGAAGCGCCTGACGCACCGCGATCATCCTCGGACAATTCTGCAATGATTTGCCATCCATTGTCGAGTGCAAAATCCCGGCACATTTCCAGTTGACCGGCAATATTGCGTCCGTCCTTACCCCGGTCATCGCTTGAAACCCTTGCATAAAGAACTGCGCGTTTTGTTGCTGTCATAATTCACCTACCTCGATGATTTGTCTTCTGTTTCGTCATGTTATTGGAACAAGATCGCCAGACCGGGCTGGCTGTCGCTTAGTTGCGATATGACTGATAGAGGACTTCCCGCATTTCCTCGAAAAGTTGCGATCCCAATACTAAGGATTGTTCGTGAGGGTCGAGTTCAAAGGAATTAACCAAATCGGCCAATACCATTCCGATATTTCCTTCGACCTCCAGCAGACTCTTCCCATTCACGGCCTCTTGCCATTCTTGGCGGAACCTGCAAAGGATTGAAACTGCCTGGGTGCGTTGATCTTGATTCACATTCAGCATCGGATGCTCCTTTTGACTTTTAAGGCGATCCGTTTCTGCCCGGTCAGAAAAAGAAATCGCCCCAGTGGTATCCCACCAAGGGCGACGATATAGGGCTGATATAATGAAGTCAGCCCTTCCCTCCGCCAAGTCCGGTGGGTTGGGTCAGGGTCGTGCGTGTGTTCATGCACATTCACGGCCCGTTACAAACTCTATAATTATCGTATCAATACGATATTATATCATAGAGGAAAGAGTTGTCAATTGTTTTCCTGCTGTCTTACAGTTAATTCATCGTCGTTTGGAATCGGGTTTTGGTTTTGCCCCGCGGCGCTCCCCCAGTTTCTCAGCCTTCTTCATATATTGTTCAAGGGAATGCCGGCTGACCTGCCAAGATAATCCCCATTTCCTGCCCTGCACTTTCTTCGTACGAATCAATTGCCGGATGTAATCCGGATTGTAACCGCCTATGCGAGCGGCCTCATAAGTAGTCAGCCAGTCTTCCATGCTTTGCGTGAGCCTCCAAGTGCCGATTATATCTTCTCTGGCAGGGGTTTCGAGTGATGTATTTCATGGTTCGTAATGCTTCAGCCAAACGTGCAGCATCCAAGAGTAGGAATCGTTCATGGCTTCGCATCCTATGGAACACCACCGTGGATATCCAACGCCAAGAAATGAGTTAAATCTAGCCAAAATAGTATCAAACGTCATTTGTGCTATTTTGTGCCAACGTATAAAATAGCGTGCCCCAGATTAATATTAAGGTTAGGTTCATGAACCACATAAAGAGATTGTGGGGTCATTACCTCGCGCTAACTATCGTAATCATCATTCTGGCTTTTCCCATATACTGGATATACCGCCTTGCCCATGATTCTCTTGGGAAGGAAGTAGCTCTGCTTTTGCTGACCGTAACAGTGGTGACGGTCGTGGTTTTTGGAGTCCGCGGAGCCGTCCATACGCACAGGATCATCCGGATTTTACGTCAAGAAATTACCGATTCCAACGAACAGCAGATACCACCCCTAGCGAGAGCCAACATCCCTTTGGTGCTCAAAATATTCCGAATGGATCAGCCTCATTCGACAAGCCAATTATGCGAGAAGGCCAGCATGGAAAAGACAAGCCCACTGCCGCACCTATTCCTGCCTTTTCCGAGAAAACGACGTGGAAAACAACCGCGCTTTCCAGAGGAAAAAATACGCAAAGCCGTATTGAAATGGGAAGGTCGCGATCCATCCTATTCGGCGCTAACCCTGGAGGAGTTTCTGGCGCAGGAATTTGGAAGCACACCGGATGGAGTTCTATTGATGGCAACCACAACCTTCTATGACTGGCGCCGCCGAATGCTCAAAGAGATCGAGTCCCACGAACCATAATCCTGATCAACAATCCATGCTTCTTGAGAGCCTCATTGTCGGGGCAAAAGTCCAGAGACCCAAATCATAAATTCGTAGAGTAATCCGCAGTCTAAACCGTAGAGAAACCGTACTCCCAGATGCTACTAATGAGCCGCCGACAAAGCGGCTCATTCCATTTTTATCTGAAGGAGTACTATGGCCAAGATCATCGTCTACCTGGGGGAGCAGGAGCGCAGTGCGCTAAACCAACTGGCT
This sequence comes from Anaerolineales bacterium, assembly GCA_046707185.1. GTDB lineage: Bacteria > Chloroflexota > Anaerolineae > Anaerolineales > Villigracilaceae > Fen-1038. Next base: position 3,145 of record JBJKOR010000403.1, read on the forward strand.
CAGCGGGAGATGCGTGTCCCGCGGGCTCAAGCCGCGCTCATCATCCGACAGGAACTGGTTCGTCAGGGAATGCTCCCGCATAAAATAAACGCAGAAGGCACTGAGTCCACTCCTGAACCGGAAACCGAGGGGGAATCACAATGACATCGCAACTCCCCCCCACCTCTCCATTTACAGTGGAACAGCGGCGAACTCTTGGGCAGATATATCGCCTGATCCTTAGTTGGCGCAAAGAGAAAACGGCAGTCAAGTGCACCTCAGTCGAAATTGAAGACGACCATCACGAGGAAAACAACCAAGCGAATTCCTCCAAGGACGGAGGTTCGGATGACTGAAATACTTGATGCCATTGTCGCAGGTTTCCTGCTGGTCATGTTGTCCATGATCGCAGGCGGAATCATTTATGTGGTGGTCAAGGATTTGATCAAACGCAACATTCACCGCAAGGATTGAGGGGAGACCATGGCCACCAAAGTTATCTGCATTGCCAATCAAAAAGGCGGGGTCGGTAAGACCACCACCGCTGTTTCCCTTGCGCACGGCCTATCCCAAAAGGGACGAAGAGTCCTTCTGGTCGACCTTGATCCCCAAGGTCAGTGTGCTACTGCCTTGGGTCGCAGTCCAGAACCGGGCGCATTCTATCTACTCACAATGGGCACAAGTCCACAGGAGACGACATTCATTCAGTCGTGGGTACGCTCCTCGGGCCGCGAAGGGCTGTATCTATTGCCCGGCGACCAGCAGACTATGGCCGCCCAAACTGTGCTGAACGCGCAGGACCAACCCATCTCAGCCATTCGAAATTCTATCAGCCGCTTCTTCAAAGAGGGATTGCATTACATCCTCTTCGATACCGCTCCAAGTGTAGGAGGTATCCAGGAACGCGCGGTCTGGGCTTCCGATCTTGTGATCGTGCCCACGGCCACCGAGTTCCTGTCCGCGGACGGTCTTTCCAAAGTCCTGCTTATGATGAGCATCCTGCAGGAGAAGAAGAATTGGCGCGGGAATCTCCTGGGCATCCTGCCAACCTTCTACGATGAACAGACCCGCGAGAGCAAAGCAACGATGGAAGATTTGCGTGAGCGTTTCGACGCCAGCGTCCTGCCACCCATTCATCGCGCAACATTTCTGCGTGAATGCGCTGCGCAGGGACAGACCATCTTTGAGATGGACCCGTTCTGCCGGGCCGCCAAGGAATATCAGGCGCTGACGCAGCTGGTGATGAAGTTCTAGGGAGACAGTATGACCAGTAGGCGAAATCCCTTTGAGACTTCAAAAGCAGCCGCGGTTCATCCCCCCAACCTCTACGACTCTTTGCGCGTGGCATCGCCGCGCAAACGCAATCGCGAATGGGAAAAGGAGCATGTGAATTGCAAAGTCGTTTACCGAGGCATTGATCCCAAGTTGGCGATCAAGGTGAAATCCCTCGCGGAGGAATTGTGTGTGCCGGAAGGCGAAGTCGCCAGGAGCATTCTGGAGTATGCGCTGCGCGCCTATGAGGAAGGTGATCTGGATCTTCACCCGCGTCCGAATCCATACCGCATGCGCATGACCTTATTTCCCTCCTCGGAAATTTCAAGAGGCCTTCCAATGAAAAGCAAATCCAAAGGACATAAACCGCGCGAACCATTCTGGCGGGCGATCACCACCTGGCGAAATTTCTCTCCTGAACTCAAGAGGGCGATTTCAGACTTGGCATCTGATGAAGGCTTGAATGTGCCAGTGGGAGAACTGGTATCTGCTCTCCTTCGCTATGGATTGAAGGCGCACGAAGCTAGACTCTTGAAACTCGAGCCAGTTGAAAAAGCCACTGTCCTAACATTGCTTTCTGGAGGCGGGAAATGAATTCTGCAGGAAACCCACTTGTTCATTTCCGCAAACGACAAGGCGTGGGCGGCAGTGTGGACATGCCGCCTACGCCTTGCCTGCGTGCCGCCTGCTTATCCGCCTACCCCGCCGCCCGCGTTGAACGCACAGGAAGGCTCAGGATGCGTTCTTCTCGGCAGAGAGGTCGTGCAGGACGGGGAAACGGAAACGGCTCAATTTGCTGCCGGGAGCAATATCAATGAAGCCAGAGCACTCTAAGAGCAAAGGCGAGTGCCAGCAAGCCTGGCAGGCTGTGCTCGGCCAACTCCAGATGGAAATGCCGCGCGCCTCCTTCGATACCTGGGTGCGCGACACGGAAGTCTTATCGCTTGAAGACGATCTGATGATGATCAGCGCACGCAACCAGTATGCACGCGATTGGCTGGAGTCGCGCTTGCAAAGCACTGTACAGAGATTGCTGGTTGGCATTTTGAATCAGTCGGTCTCGGTTCGATTCGTGGTCGGAGATCAACCAGAGAAGGAACTGGAATCCGATGACGATGAAGAGCAACAGGAAGTCACCATTGAACCTGTGCAGTGGCTGGACTACGACAAGATCGTCCAGCCGCAAAAGCAGGTGGTGGTGAAGGGTTACCTGAGAAGGCTGGGCATGGAGATCGGACCCAAGGCTATCTGGCTGTACATCGGTTTTCACCAGGCGGCATGGAAAGCGCATTCAAACGGAGGAGAGTCTGGATTTGCACTACACAGCCGCGAAGTGATGCGCTTCAGCGGACTCAGCTTTGGAGCCTTCTGGAGGTCGCTACGTCACAAGGAAATTCAATCCCAGCTCAATGGATTGGTACAACGCGTGGATCCGCCAGGTGAACGCAGCTACTACCGCGGGCGGGATGGACGTCCCCATCGTATGCCGGTGCGTTATCAGGTCTTTATGACTCCAAGATTGACGCGCGCCGACGCCGCAGCGGTGTACGCGCGATTGAAAGAATTGCTGAACGGTGGAGCAACACTGTCCAGCGCTTTGCAGGAACTGCTCGAAGTGGAAGATGTGATGGGGCTACTTTCACCAGTTGAATTGAAGCAATCAAATGTTCAGTTCAACACCGCGATGGATATGGCGCGCTTGGAAGCAGGCGAGATCTATTCTCCCGAAGTGGATCATCTCGCGCAGGAACTGCACCGCCGAATTATCAACTGCCTGGGCGATATTCACATCACGCATTACTTCATCACGGAGACCATCAAACGCTTCAACCTGACACCAGCACAGGCCTGGCTGGTGACGGTTGGGCGCGACATGGCGTATTTGAATGCGCGTACCGGTGAACGGCGGGAAGTGGTCACGTTCAAACGGGGTTACCAGGAGATGGCGGAACTGATTGGATCGAAACGTTATAAGACCGTACAGGCCTGGTTGAACAACGGATGGATCACGCAGCAACGCGGCGGCGACCTGACTCGCTTCCTCGTGGAAGTCGAACCAACAGAAACTAACACATATTCCGATCTGCGTGTGGAGACCATGCCGCGCTCGTATCGAGTGCTTCTGGATGAACCACTGGACGCAAATGGAAGCAATAAGGCGGACGCAAGTGGCAGTAATAGGGTGGACGCAAATGGCACGAATAAGGTGGACGCAGATGGAAGCAATAGCCAGACGCAAATGGCAGGATTAGTGGGCGCAAATGGAAGCAATATGGTGGACGCAAATGGCACTGATTTAAACTCTTTAAAACACCCATTAAACACACACAAAGACAACACTCAAGATAACACCTCCACCACCCAACACGCCTGCGGCGAAAATG
>JBJKOR010000404.1:0-1763 GCA_046707185.1 Anaerolineales bacterium
CTGCCTGTAGGATTTGGGCTTTGCGCTCGGCGCGGAGTTGGGTGATCTGATCCTTGGTTCTGGGGGACATATTGAAAAGTATATCATTGATTGACTGGTTAGTCAATACAAAAAGATTACAGAATCACTCATGCAAGCAAGACTTAGCCAAAGCGGAAGAGCATTGGGTTATTCTCGCCAGCCAGACGCACACTTTTGTTGTGCAACGTTTTATTCATTTTAAGGATGACGAGTGCCCCGCGAAAAGTTCTTATAGGGTTGCGATCTTTGCGCTTGCAGCGGCGTAGTTCATTTAGCATCATAAACCGGCGCAGGTCTTTGTTTCAATTTATTGACCTTCTTTCTGCTCCAAGCCCCAATATTCTGTTTTGGCAATAATTCTTTCACACAGTAATTACCACCCAATAATCTCTATGAAACATTTTATTAGGAGACTTGATCAAACTTTCAACATTTTATCTTTTTGATCTTCTCCAAAAGCATGGGTGACAAGGTATTGACAGATTACACAGAAAGCCACTTGAAAGTGTACTAAAAACCTTGTATCATAAGAGGGCAAATTATTGATAGGCTTTGCTTTAGAGGAATTAAAAAATTTACTCGAAAAGGCAAACCTACCGTGAGGTGGGGACGCAAAGTCATGGACCTGTGGCAAGAACAGATCGCCAGACTGCCGAAGGATTTTTTCTTCGGCAGTTTTATTTCCCATGAAAAGGAGGTTACCAGGATAAATAAAACAACTTGACAACTTTGTGTCAGTTCTTTATGCCGCTTATGAAAAAGGAGATAAAGATGAAAAAGATTTCAATTGCATTGATCCTTGCACTTGCGCTGGTACTAAGCTTGGTTGGCGTTGCCAGTGCGGTCACCAATGGACAGCCAGATGGGAACAACCATCCTTATGTGGGCTTGCTGGTTTTTGATGATGCGCCTGGCGAACCTGCCTGGCGATGCAGCGGATCCTTGATTGCACCGAATGTTGTCCTAACCGCAGGGCACTGCACCGATGGCGCAGTAGCGGCTCGCGTTTGGTTCGACTCGGATGTAACCTATGATAATGTTCCGTTTCCTCTGTATCCATACGGGGGGCCGGGTAGTGGCGCAGTGGAGGGCACACCCTATACCTTCGCTGATTTCTGCACCGGCTGCGGGAATGGGTCGCCTGAGTTCGCTCATGGCGATGTTGGAATCGTTGTGCTTGATGAGGCTGTGGGTGTTGGTGAATTCGCACAACTTCCTACTGCAGGCCTGATAGATACATTGAAGAATAAATCAGGGATTGACTTCGTAGGCTATGGCGTTCAGTATCAAGCCAAAGTCCCTGGAAGTCAGTTGCCTCAGCCTCCGCCATATTACCGATGGACGGGACCCAGGATTCGCATGTATGCACCCAGCCAGTTGGTTTCCGGTAAATTTGTGAACAGCGATGAGTTTATGAGGCTTGCGCTGAATCCGGGCGGTGGGACAGGTGGCACCTGCTTCGGCGATTCCGGCGGACCGGACCTCCTCGGCGGAACGAACACCGTCCTCGCAGTTAACTCTTACGTTACCAATGTGAATTGCTCAGGTGTTGGCTATTCCTTCCGAATCGATCAACCCGCGGTGCTGGACTGGATTAACACGTTCCTTCCATAAACGATAGCACAGCAGAGCGGCTGGCAAAGATTTTGCCAGCCGTTTTTCATCTTATGGGCTGTAGTACGCAAACTTTATTACAAAGCACAGCCATTTTTTCCTGGCAGCTTGGGTGTGACGATCAAATT
>JBJKOR010000405.1:0-1519 GCA_046707185.1 Anaerolineales bacterium
GTAGTGATTAAATAATGTCGGCGCGTTCAAATCCAAAAGAGCCTGGAGCCAGCAAGACAGGCAGGGTTTCTGTAATATAGGCGGTGGCTAGTGACTGTTTCAAAAATGGTAGAGGAGGGGTATAAAAAAGGATAACCGGAACGAGTTTCGATCGTTCCGGAAATCCCTGAAGAAAGGCGCATCAATACCATGCGTCTCAAATTGATTTTACCTTTGGTCGAGCCCGAAGAATATACGGAACCGAAGCAGTGTAAGGATCCGAAATGCAAAGGGGATCGCTTTGTGCCCTGGCAGGAGGTGAAGAAGCACGTGCGCGATACGGAATATGAAGAAGTGGTTGCTCGGCGATACAAATGTGTGCGATGTGGGAAAACGTTTCGCGTGTACCCGCAAGGAGTTCTGAAAGGACAATTATCCCAACGGCTTAAAGGGATGGGCGTGATGTTGTATTTATTGGGGTTGAGTTATGGTGCTGTGGTCATCATGCTGGAAGCGTTGGGAGTGTTTGAAAGCAAGAGTAGCGTGTATAGGAGTGTGCAGGCAACGGCGGAAGCGGTGCCGGGGATGAAACGCATGGCGTTACTGGAAGGCTATCGGACAAAAGCCTTGGGATCGGATTTGACCAGCGTGAAATGCAAGGGGCAATGGCTGCCGATCGGAGTAAGCGTGGATGCAACCAATGGATGGGTATTATGTATTGATCGCTTGGAAGGCGAAGATGCGAAGACTTTGAAAGAATGGATCGAACCGCTTGCCGATCAAGTCGGAGCCGAGACGCTCGTGACGGACGACGCGGATGCATTTAAAGAAGTGGCCGATCGGAGTGGCTTAGATCATCAGATTTGCAAAAGTCACGTTGTGCGCAACACCGAAGAGTTGATCGCGATCTTGAGCGCTCTGATTGAAAGCGGAAACGATTCTTCGCTGGCTGACTTGCAGATTGAACCATCGCAAGCTCTGAATGATCTGCGTCGCTTGGGAGAGCTGATTCATGAGCGAAAACCGGAACAACAAAGTGAACTGCTCAGTTTATATGAAAGATATGCGGCAGCCTCTCCACCCAAGAAAAAGAAAACCGCCAGTGTCGCGTACCGCATACGCAATCTATTTCTCGATCGTTGGAATTTATGGCCGCGCCTGACCTACTATCGCACCTGGCAAGACAAAAATGGAAAACCTATTTTGGATGGCACGAATAATGCCACCGAACGCGCAATTGGTTGGTGGGTCAAAGAACGCTATCGTACAATGCGCGGCTATAAACGGGAGCAATCCGCACTAAATGTGAGCCGCTTGATTGCCTACTGCGGGAATCATCTCCAGCCAGGATTGGACTTAGCCACCTTGATTACCTGACCCCAATCCATCAGGGGTTTGCATCACACGCCTGTTTCCGAGCAACTTACCATTTTTGAAACAGTCACGCTGCAGGGAAAATCGTGTATAATGTGCGCCATGAAGTTAAACCCACTGCCGTCCCCGCGTCTGACAAAAGCCCTCCGGTCTGGTTAGGTTTACT
>JBJKOR010000406.1:0-2773 GCA_046707185.1 Anaerolineales bacterium
CAACGTTCACGGCGGGCGCTGTGAAGCTTGCCAGGGCCAGGGCGAGCTGCGAATCGAAATGCAGTTCCTGCCGGACGTGTATGTGCCGTGCGACGTATGTCACGGCAGCCGCTTCAACCGCGAGACCCTGCAAGTGCGTTTCCGCGATTTCAACATCGCCGATGTGCTAGATATGACCGTGGAACAAGGATTGAAAGAATTCTCGGCGTTTCCTGCCATGCTGAACAAATTGACGCTCTTGAATGAAGTTGGATTGGGCTACGTGAAGATCGGCCAGCCCGGAACAACGTTGAGCGGCGGCGAAGCGCAGCGTGTCAAACTGGCGAAGGAGCTTTCGCGCCGCGCCACCGGCCGGACCTTGTACGTACTCGATGAACCCTCGGTCGGCCTCCACGCCGCGGACGTGCACAAGTTGATCGAAGTCTTGCAGCGATTAGTGGATGCCGGTAATTCGGTGTTGATCATCGAACACAATCTGGACATCATTAAAGTCGCGGACTGGCTCATCGATCTCGGTCCTGAAGGCGGCGACCGCGGCGGCGAGTTGATCGCCGAAGGCACGCCGGAGCAGGTGATGAAAATCAAGGGTTCATTTACGGGCCAATTCCTGAAAGAGCATCTAACTCATTTCAAATAACAGGTTATCAAGCAAGTGCGCTTTTCAAACGCAACCTGACTTAATGTGACTTTTTTCCTTCTCCTAAATCCAAAAAGTTCAGGTAGAATTATCTCAATGCGCTTCCAAACAACGCATGATAATAGAGGATAATGTCCATGGAAAATAAACCACCCACCAGAAGTGTGATCAGTTCCTATCGCAAACGCCGTCAGCGGACCAATATTGTATTCATATACGGCGCAGCTGGATTGCTCGTTCTAGCAGGCTTGATTCTATTGATCGTCTGGTTGGCCGGCCCGAACCATCCCATCGGCTCACTGTTCGCCACCAAAACGCCAACGCCGACCATCACGCCGTCTCCGACCGATACCCCAATGCCAACGGATACCGCCACCGTCACGCCCACTGAAACCGTGACTTTCACGCCCACACCCTCCGCCCCATTCAACTACACCGTTCAAGAAGGCGATACGCTGGAGGGCATTGCAAAGAAGTACAACTTGGGCAATGATGGGATTCTGCTCATTTTGCAGATCAATCCCAGCATCGATCCGACCACGCAGATTATCCACGTCAGCGATCAGATCCTGATTCCGAACCCCGGCATGAAACTGTTTACCCCCACACCCATTCCAGCCAATTTACACTCCGGGACAAAGGTGCCATACACGGTGCAAACGGGTGATACGCTGGCCGGCATTGCAGCAAAATTCAACAGCACCACGGATGCCATTGTGACCGCAAATAAATTGGCGGATCCCAACTCAATCTATGTTGGTCAGCAATTGATGATCCCTGTCAACATCGTGACACCGACGGCCACGCGCCTGCCGACGAGCACGCCGCGCACGCCAGTTGCAACCGATACTCCGGGCACGACATCCACGGCAACCCCTTAAATCTCCCGGTCGGATTTCTAAAGAAATCCGACCGCTTTTTCTAGACAAAAGCGACTCTATCATGTACAATACCGCTTCGCTCGGTAAGTCTATTTTGTTGGAGGAACTACTTTGGCTAATATCAAGTCTCAAATCAAACGCAACCGGCAGAACGAGAAACGTCGTTTGCGCAACCGTGACTTTCGCGGCGCGGCCCGCGCTGCCGTAAAAGATGCACGCATTTCCCTCGAAGGCAGCGAGGATAGCACGGCTTCTGTGGTGGCTGCCATTAGTGCGCTGGATATGGCGGCGCAGAAAGGCGCCATTCATGCACGCAATGCTGCGCGCCGCAAGAGTCGCCTCATGAAACGCCTGGCAGCGCTCAGATCGCAGACCAAGAGCGAAGAATTGGCGGAATCCACGAAAGCGACCAAAAAATCTTCGTAGAGAAAGCAGCGGAGAAAAATCGTTTTCACGAAACCATCAGCGGGAGCGTTCTGCTCCCGCTTTTGTCTCCCCCTCCCCGACCCTCCCCCAAATTCAATGAATTTGGGGGAGGGTGCCGAAGGCGGGTAGGGGCTTTGATATAATCACCCATCATGTTTGAACGCGAACAACAACTCATCGAATCAAAGATCCGCGAATTCTGCTCGGCGAACGATCTTCCGGTGACAGAACTCAAATGGTCGCCGATTCCTTTCAGCGGCGAATGGGGAATCTCTACATCATTTTTTGCGACGGCAGCCAGCGAAGCGCGCGCCGGAAAAAAGATTCAGGTGCCGCAGCGCGCCCAGGAGATCGCCGAGCAGGCCAAGGCCGCGATTGGAAGCATGGAAGGTATCCGCCGCGTCGAAGCCATCAAAGGCTATCTCAATCTTTATTTCTCGACGTCCGAATATGCGCGCCGCGTGGTGGACGAAGTGCTCGCGTCTTCCTCGGACTTTGGGCGGGGCGCGCCGAAGAATGAACGCGTCATGGTCGAATACGCCCAGCCGAACACGCATCACTCGTTCCATATTGGTCATCACCGCAACACTGTGCTTGGGGAATCGCTGGCCCGCATTGTCGAATTTGCGGGTTTCGACACGATCCGCGCCTCGTATCCCGGCGATATCGGCCTCGGTGTAATTACGATTTTGTGGGCATACGATAAATTCTATAAAGGCCGGGAACCATCTGGCATTCACGAACGCGGACAATGGCTCTTGAAAATTTATATCGAAGCCACCGCCATGCTCGAGCCGAAAGAGAACGAAACGCCCGAAGAGAAATCGAA
>JBJKOR010000407.1:0-1148 GCA_046707185.1 Anaerolineales bacterium
TCTGGAACCGGATATGGCCGTTGTGATGTCCGCGTGAACGAGAAGGGTGAAATCTATATTTTGGAGATCAATTCCAATTGCGGAATCATGTATTACCCCGAGGAATATGGTCCCGCCGATTATATGATTCTGTATGATAAAGATGGCTATCGCGGATTCTTCGACCGTATCTTTCGCTCGGCCATCGCGCGTCAAAAATTAAGAGCCTCGTCGCGCTGAGCGGAAGACGTAGTCCCTAGTCGAAGCGCCCTTCGTTTGCCACTTCGACTTTGGTAAGGGCGATGCTAGATCGTTACCTTCAGCAACAACCAATACAATCCCGTCGCGAGCGCCATGGTGGCGGGAATGGTCAATACCCACGAAATCAAAATTGCATTTGCCGAACTCCAGCGGATCTTCCCAAACCGTTCCGATGCGCCCGAACCGATAATGGCAGAACTAACCACTTGTGTCGTGCTGACCGGCAAACCGGTAAACGATGAGACAATGATCAACAATAACGAACTGGCTTGTGCCGAAAAGCTGTTCACGGGGCGGATCTTATAGAACTTTCCACCCATGGTTCGGATCAAGCGCGCACCGGATAGCAGTGTGCCTAACGCCAAACCGCCCGCGCTGCTCGCAATGACCCATATCGGTACGCTGAAGCTGGGGAGACCATGTGCGATAAGCAGTCCCAGCACGATAACGCCCATCGCCTTTTGTGCATCGTTCGATGATTGGCCCAACGCCAGCAAGACTGCGGAAACCAATTGACTTTCTTTGAAGAACTCATTGATGCGCGGCGACGCATTCCGCGCCAGATAAAAGACCAGTCGGGTAACGGCAAATGCGAGTCCAAAACTGATCAGCGGCGTTCCGAACAAGGCCAGCAGGACCTTCGTCAAACCGGCTATTTTCAGCGCAACCGCTCCCGCGCCAACTAATGTCGAACCCATCAGCCCGCCGACCAGACCATGTGAAGGGCTGCTTGGGATTCCAAGAAACCAGGTTAACAAATTCCACAGTACACAACTCAATAAGGCTGCCAGCAGGTTTTTGAGCGTGACGACGTTCGTGTCCACGATCTGCGCGCCGACAGGGCGCGCCACTTCGATGCCGAAGAGAAACGGACCGGTGAATTCCGCCGTAGCAACGATCATCAGCGC
>JBJKOR010000408.1:0-6369 GCA_046707185.1 Anaerolineales bacterium
GTCTGGCGTAGATAGATCAACACCTTGCGTCCCTGCTGGCGTTCGGAGCGGCAGAAGTCTACGAGCCAGCCTTCTTTGGGCATGGTATTTCCGTCAACGATGGCAGGAAGCTCCATCAGTTGGCGCCTACGTAGGAATTCGCCCTTGCGATCCACTTCGTCAATCTCCACCACTTCATCGCGGAAGGCGGAGTTCGGACGGGCAAGAGTCCACTGTAGCCAGCTTGAAAGATAACGGCGGTTGTTGAGCGCCAGATCGCGCAGTTTCTTCTCCATCGAGCGATACTGCCTGCGCTGTTCGTCCATCATATTCAGAGTCACGACTTCTTCTGCGTAATGAGGCAGAGCCAGTCCCAAATCTTTCAGCGACAGGAAGACGGTCGTATCCAGAAGGCGGTTCACGATGGCAGGCGAGATGCCCGGCTGTTCTTTCGCTTGATTCTGATAGCGGCGATTACCTGTAAAACCATCCTCGTCGCCATCTTCTTCAGTGCGTTTGCTTTTGCGAGTTGTCTCCAGTACGCCATACAGCCGCGCCCAGCGCTTCTCATCGTTGAAGGCGAAGTCCTTCCGCACGCCGGCATTGAGGCGATGCAACAGCCAGAAGATGGAAGTCGAGCGCCCACCGAAGAACGTGCCTGTCAGAGTCAAAGTGTATTTGGTCGCGCCGACAAGTTGGTGAAATGCAATGCCCCGATCGCTGGCCTTGGCAGCCATTTGATGCACTTCGTCTGTAATCAGCAACTTAAATTCACCCTTTGCATGCTTGGCAATGTAATCTGCAATCGCCCAGCGTCGTCCAGTGAACTGGAACAACGGCGCGCCGCAAATCCGCTCTCCCCAAACCGGGTTGCCTTGTTCATCGCGAACCAGCCGTTCATGTTCATCCAGTTCATAGCCTGTGATCTCAGCCTGGCAGAACCGCCGCTTGTCACCCAATTCCTCAATCGTAGTTGCTGTCGTGACCAACCCACCGGGCAAATCAATCTGAATGGGTGAACCACATTCAGGGCAGGTCAGGGCCTCAAACAATCGACTATCCTCCTCGTCAACAAACTTCTTTCGCACAACGGCATGTTCCCAGCCGGCGCCATATTTTGCAGAGGTATGAGCAATGACCGCTACAGGTTTCTGCCCCAACTTTCCCTGCTCACATAGTTGCAAGAATCTACGCACGTCATTCACATCGCCGGGGTCATCTGCATTGCGACCAATGCGCATTAGTTCCATTGCTTTTGCCCCGGGGATGGTTTCTTCGATCTCACGAATCCATTTGGGGACAAGATGAGGTGGACAAAGGACGATGGCGGGATAGGCATTCAGCAATTCCATAACGGCCGCGCCAACAACCGTCTTGCCCACGCCCATTTCTCCCTGAACATTACCGACACCATGTTTCTTGATCGCCCTTGCGATGCCTGTTGCAATGTGTCGCTGTGTTGGCAACAGTCCCGGCTTCTCCTGTCCCGGCAACGGCTTGCGCTTCGTGCCCAATGTGTCCAGCATGGCAATCTCTTCCGGTGCGGGATCGAAGTTATACAGCGGGCGATACGTGGAGAGAATGTGCGCGCCGATCTGGTCTCCATACCTGTGCATGAACTTCGAGAGCGGCTCGACTTTGTCTATGATCTCGATCCCGCTCTGGCGCAGGATGGCGATCGTCGAGACAAAGCGATCTCGAAAGACCTCAGATGTTGTGTTGCCCTTCTTGTCCGTAGTCTCTTCAATCTTCTCAGTGACTTTGACCACGCGGCCCTTCACAAGCATGGGCTTGCCATCATCGTCGTTCATGCGCAGCGTTCCCATCATGCCGGATGCCATGAGCATGGCGATGTGTCCCTTCTTCAAAGGCATCACAGGCTGTTTGAATTCCCCCAACCCGCGCGATGGATCGATCAAGTCCATCCATTCCGTGAAGAAATGAACGCCGCGTTTTTGCGTTGCGTCGACGACTTCTTCCGGCTGCCAGTCCAGGCGGGAGAAACGGATCGGTTGACCGCCCGCGCTTTTGTCGGCAGAAGGCAGGAGTGTATACAACGATTCGTGCACTTCTGCCAACACCGGCGGCTCAACCTCCGCCCAAGCCTGCAATTGTTGAACATCTTCACTCGATGGCATCTTGAATTTCATTCGCTTCACCGCCAGTACAATGACCTGATTGAATTCGGTTTCGGGATAGCGATGGACCGCGATGTTTTCGTAATAACCAGCCAGATGGGAAGCCACATCCAGATTGCTCAGGAGCGGATGCGGCACGATGTAGATCAACGCACCGCCGCGCATCAATTTCGGTGTGGTGGATTTCAGAAACTCCAGTTCCAATCGTTTCTGGTCGCCCAGGCGGTCATGGCTGTAGGGCGGGTTGAGGAACAAGAGGGTGATAGACTCGTTGGTCAGGTGGCAGGACTGCCAGGGCGCGTTGAACAGGCGGTCCATCTTCTCCGAGGCGAGCGCCGCGCGCTCTAGGGAAAGTTCCGCGCCCCAACTTTGGCTGCTCAAAGCTTTCGCCAAGATTGAGGCGGCGGTGCCTTCGCCGGCACAGGGATCGAGCAGCCTGCCGGAGTTGGCAGGTTTGAAATAGGTTTTGAGTAACTCAGCGACGAGAGCCGACGTGGGAAAATATCCCATCTTTTCTATTGCGGGAGGACGCATATCAAATCTCCTTTTGAAAATAAAATCCCCCACACCGCTTGGCATGGGGGATTTGGGTTGAATATATTTTCCTTACTTCGCACGGCAGAATAACCGCCCGGCGATGTTCACGAAACCCAGCGGTTCATTCTTGTCCAAGTCTACGAATTCCGGTATGCCGCGTGTCCAGTCCGCTTCCGAATGCCGGAACTGGATCACCAGGGTGCAACGTTCCTTGCGCGTCTCGCTCCACAACTGCCAGACCTCACCGCGACCTTCGCAGGTGATGAACTCGAAGCGTGGCAAGGCGACTTCCGCGATTGCCTGCTTTTTTGTCCTTGCCGGCATGGTCACGTTGATGAACTTCAGCAGATGTTGCCAATCGGCTTTGCGCAATTGCGCCAGCCAGTAGGCCGGATGATCTTCGGAAACCTGTGCGTTCTGCAAATCGAATATCTCGCCTGCTTGAATGGATTGAAACTTCGTGTTCTCCTATACAGTCAGGACTTCCTGCTCAAGCAGGTTCTGCACCAGTTCCTGCCAGGGTTTGGTCAAATCAATTCGTACTCCGCCGCGGCAGTCTCCGCCGGTTTCCAGCCGCTGGATGTATTCCGCCTCCAGCGCATGTTCCCAGAGAGTCTTCGCCCACGTGTCCGGGATGGGAAACGCCAGCGCCTCCTGCAATCGTTTCAACGCCAGCGATTGCAATTGCGACTCAACATCTTCGTCCTGCTCAAAGACCAGAGCATAGACCGCGTCATCCTTCGCTTCCCATTTTCCAGGTAAAGCCTTGCGGCACAAGATGCCTGCATGCAGGACGTTGAATTCTGCCAGCGGCTGGGTCACCATCTTGACTTCGCCATCTGCCAACACAGACGCGACGCGCAGGGAACATGCGCCACGACCGCGGATGAGCGAAGCCCACAGACTCTCCACGCTGGTCTTGTGCGCGGCAATCCCAACATAAACAAGTGTCTGTTGGTAAGGGCGATCCTTCCAGACCGCGAAACCGGTCACATCGGCGCGCGTGTGCGCGTTGCTGAGGGTGGGAATTCGTCCATCAGAATACAGATGGCACACGGGTGAAACCTCATCCACAGGCTGGATGCGGTACACATACACACCCGCATTGACTCGCACCAGTTCCTGGTTGATATCACGCAAGAGTTCATGTGCGTTCAGGCTGACGTTGATGCTGGTGAAGGTGATCTCGATCTCCTCGACCTGGATTTTCACCGTGCGGGCATTCATGTCCACCACTGCGCCGGCAGGCATCCATTCCTTCATTTCTTTCAATGCAGGAGGAAGTTCAACGCCAAGCTTGGGTGTGAACCACAACGCGCCATGAAAAGGCATATCGGCTGCGGGCTCGAACGTCCCATACGGCGCACGGTGAGTTTGCCTGCCGATGTATTCAACCTCCGGCAGATCGTTCAAGATGGGAAGCCAGTATTGTTCATACGGGGCGATCAGGATTTTGCCGTTTCGCGCGGCGTTCTCCTGCGCCTGTCTCAATTCCTCGATCCGTTCTTTGATGTATTCATCTTCGTATGGTTCGGTCCATTCGTACATGTGTCACTCCTTGGAGTTAATGGTCAAGTTGAAGTCCAGCAGATCGAAGACCTCGCCTTCCTCGGTATGGTCACTCGCCGTGACGACCGGCTGGTACTCCGTGAGATAGCGCCAATCGAGGATGAGGCTACCCTCTGCACAAATCCCGTTTTCGGAAAGCAGTTCGGAGATTTCATCGGCGACCGAGTCGGGGTCGGAGTCAGCCGCGACCGCAATCTGAACGGTCAGGATGCGGACGCGCTGGTTTGGCTGTACCGCGTGCATGGCTCCTCGCTTTCTTCGATGATCGGTTCGGTATTTCCTTCGGGCAGGTTGATGGTCAGCCAGGGAATGGCATCTTCGTCCGGATAATTCGCAAGCCCGACGAAAACAGGTTCGCCTGGGATTTCCTTTGCCAGAGTCTTTGCCAACACCAGCGCATTGGGCAGGTTCCCATCCATCTTGTCCGGATACATGCCGATCTGGTGAGCGATGGGGTTTCCCTTTCTCCACACCTTGAAGATGCCGTGCACTTCGCTGTATTTTTCCTCAAGCCAGGTTTTCAGACGAAAGTGATAGTCCTCCAAGGCAACATCCAGGCTGGTCCAGCTGATCCCCAGGCTGGAGTCGTGATGATCGAACACGTTGTACAGGAGTCCTGCCGCATCCGTGCGCGTGATCGGTTTACCTGCGCGGCGCGCCGCCTCCAGCATGTCGCCCACCTGCCATACGTGCGCGATCTTGTCCTGCCAGTAGCGGCTGAGGACGCTGAGTACATCGTTACTGTCAACATGCAGTTCCTTGGCAATGGCTTCTGCCATTTCTTCCAGAATGTAGTCGTACATGAAATTCTCCTTTAGAGATGTAGATGGGAATAGGTCATGCCATCATCGCTGGTGAGGGAGTAGCGGATGGCGTAAGCTTTGCGGATGTATGCCCGCGCGCCGCGCTCGAATCGGAAGAGCGGTTCGTTCTCGTACAGATATTTCGCGCCGGTGCGGCGGAAGATCGTCCAGCCGATGGCGTGCGGCGCGCCGGGGTAACTCCGTTCGATTTGCACTTGCGCTCCATCGCTCAACATCTTGAGTGCTTGATCGAAGGTGAGATGGACGGACGTTCCTCGTATCACAGCTATGAATGGCAGAATCACGAGATCAGGTTTGGATGGTTTCATTTCAGAACCTCCTCGCCTGCATCGAACGAGCGCTTCAATTCATCCTTTTGCCTCGCCATCAACCGAGCGACATCCGCGCGCACTTTTGTCTCATCCCAGCCTGCGCGTCTCGCCTTTTCCAAGTCTGCGATGAACTCCGTAATATCGCGTCGGTGTTTGTGCTTGTTCCAGTATTCAGGATCGAAGGCGGGCTGTGTGCTTGCCTCCACTCGGCTGAACTCGTGCCAGGGATGGTCGTCCTCATACAGGGCGTCGAAGAATCGCTCCTCGATGTTTACCTGCCGGGCAATGAAGTATTCGCCGTCTTTCAGAAAGGCGCGGATTTGGTTTTCGATTTCCTCGATAGGCAGGCGACTGTGATTGGTGAAGACCGCATCGCCGTGCTGCTTGTAATTGCTGGCATCGCGGTACAGGTAGCAAAAACAGATGTTGGGTTCAATCGCGTTCGTCATCGTGTACTTTTCCCTTATCCGCCCAGCCCTGGGCCTTGATATTCCCCGCCCACATTGTTAGGAAGGATGAGACTTCCTTGTGGAAGCGCGTGTCCACAAAGGTCTTGTCATCGCGCTCGATGAACTTCTCACGCCTATAGCCAAGAGCTTGGGTGATCGCAGTTGGTATCCAGGATGGATAGTGCAATTCCACATCGGGATCAGGGACGAGGTCGCCGTTCTGTTCGTAGTAGTGCGCGACGCTGATCAGTTCGCCGTGCCGTTCGATCACCAGGCGTTCGTAGCCCGGCATGTCGAAACGGATGTGAAAGTCTTCCTGGCTCTGAAAGGCATCCAGCAGTTGGTGGGATTTCAAGAGATGTTCAATGATGGTTTGAAAGAGTGTGCTCATGGGGTTCTCCATAAAAAGTGCGGAGGCCGCTTGTCCGCGACCTCCGCCTGTAGAAATTATTCGCTCCAGCCGCTAATGTTGTCTTCAAACGCGGCTTCGAGCCAGCCGTCGTCGCCGAGGCGGGAGGCATTTTCGTACTGTTCAACCAACGGACCTTCATCAGGTTCGGGT
>JBJKOR010000409.1:0-4963 GCA_046707185.1 Anaerolineales bacterium
ACCGCCAGCCGTGGCTTTGATCAACAAAGGAAATCCAATCTTTTTCGCTTCAGCAAGCAGCGCTTCGTCTTTCAAGCCTCCCGCGCCTTCGGTACCGGGAACGACTGGCACGCCCGCGGCCATCACCGTGTTGCGCGCCGCCATTTTGTCGCCCATGGCTGCGATGGCCGATGGCTTTGGTCCGATGAATGTGATGTCCGCATCGGCGCAAGCCGCGGCGAACGATTCGCGTTCCGCCAAAAATCCGTAGCCCGGATGGATGGCGTCTGCGCCGCATTTGCGGGCGATATCGATGATCTTGTCTGCACGCAGATAGGATTCGCGCGAGGGGGCCGGGCCGAGTAAGTAGGCTTCGTCCGCGTAACGGACGTGCAGGGCGTTGCGGTCCGCTTCCGAAAAAACGGCCACAGTCGGGATACCAAGTTCGCGGCACGCCCTCAGGATTCGCACGGCAATTTCACCGCGATTAGCAACCAGAATTTTATTGAACATAAACACTCCGTGTGTCACGTGCCAAGTGCCATGGATCGAGTTTCGGGTCAATCAGCCTGACACTTGATACCTGATACTTATAATGGATTATTGCCGTGTTTCTTCGGCGGATTCGTATCGCGCTTGTTCTGCAGCATTTCGAGTGCGTTGATCAAGCGCGGACGTGTTTCTTTTGGCTCGATCACATCATCAATGTAACCGCGCTTTGCCGCGATGAAAGGGTTGGCGAACTTCTCGCGATACTCCGCCACCAATTCGGCTTTTCTCTTGACTGGATCTTTGGCTTTATCCAACTCCTTGCGGAAGACGACGTTCACGGCGCCATCCGGGCCCATCACGGCGATCTCGGCAGTTGGCCATGCCAGGTTCACATCGCCGCGAATATGCTTCGACGACATCACGCAGTAGGCGCCGCCGTAAGCCTTGCGTGTGATCACCGTCAATTTGGGAACGGTCGCTTCACAATAGGCAAATAATAATTTCGCGCCGGAGCGGATGATTCCATGTTGTTCCTGATGTGTTCCCGGCAAAAAGCCGGGTACGTCTTCGAAGGTAATGATCGGAATGTTGAACGAATCGAGGAAGCGCACGAAGCGGGCTGCTTTTTCGCTGGCATCGATATCGAGCACGCCCGCCAGTACGGCAGGCTGATTTGCAACGATGCCAACCGAATGTCCGCCGAGACGCGCAAAGCCAATCACGATATTCGCCGCGAAATTTTCCTGCACTTCATAGAATTCACCGTTGTCAAAGATCAAACGAATCACTTCTTTGACATCGTACGGTTTATCCGGCGATTCGGGAATGAGGTTATCGAGTGATTCTTCCATTCGAAATGGATCATCGTTGCTTTGAACAAACGGCGGATCTTCCATGTTGTTTTGCGGAAGATAACCCAGCATCTTTCGCATTAGATAAAGCGTATCGGCCTCGTTATCTCCAGTAATATGGCAAACACCGGATTTTTCCGCATGGATGCTTGCTCCGCCCAAGTCTTCGAATGAAACATCTTCATGCGTCACTGCCTTGACGACGTCCGGACCGGTAACGAACATATACGATGAATTTCGCACCATAAAAATAAAATCAGTGAGGGCAGGGGAATAGACTGCGCCGCCCGCACAAGGTCCCATGATGGCGCTTAGTTGCGGAACCACACCCGATGCCAGCGTGTTGCGTAAAAAGATATCCGCATAACCGCCGAGTGATACAACACCTTCCTGGATGCGTGCACCGCCCGAATCATTCAAACCGATCAGCGGCGCGCCGGCCTTCATGGCCATGTCCATGATCTTGCAAATCTTGGCGGCATGGACTTCGCCGAGCGAACCGCCAAACACTGTGAAGTCCTGCGAAAAGACATACACCAATCGACTCTCGATCGTTCCCCAGCCGGTTACCACCGAGTCGCTAAGAAATTTTTGTTCATCCAAATTGAAGTCATGGGTGCGATGCTCGACGAAGGCATCCACTTCTCGAAATGATCCTTTATCCAATAAAAGGTCGATGCGCTCGCGGGCGGTAAGCCTTCCTTTTTTATGTTGTACTTCGATGCGGGCTGCACCGCCTCCGAGCCGCGATTTGGCTCGCATTTCTTCAAGTCGTTTCGTTTTCGGGTTCTCGTTCATAAGTCTCTCTTTCAAAGTAAATTTTATTGTGTGGATCGAGGACAACAACGATCGTAAAGATGAACAGCACACTGGTCAGGACAAGATCAAAGGCCAATTGGCCTGCAACTGCATTTGGACGAAGAGCCGGTCAACCCACACCTGACTTGCGTACACACTGGAAGCTAGAATGAACGCCGCGCGCGTCCAACGTTTGCCGCGCCACACACTCCATATCAGGAATAAGCCGGTTAGAGTCAGGGCGCGCAGGCAGCGGTGATAGTAATCAAAATCAGAGATGTCGCATAGATTTTAAGTGTATCATTCCATGCGATACTCTTATGAGCCGGACCACCTGCCAGCATGTTGTATAAAACACCAACTACACGACTAGAGTTACAGGGATTGGGAACCTTTAAAAGTCAAAAATCTCATCTCGACATGTCATTCTCCCGAAGGACATCGGGACGATGTGAGTGGCGCTTTGCGCCACGAAGAATCTCGAAAGCTCAAGAGAACTTTGCTGAAAAAGCGAGATGCTTCACCGCAGATGAACACAAATAAACTCGGACTTCATAAATGTTTAACGCAAGTTGCCGCCTTACCGAAAAGGCACAAACCTTTTGCCGCGAAATTCGTGGCGAAAAAAGATTCTCTGACGCTACTTACTTCAAGGTAGCAACTTGAGTTAATGTTTACTTATGGTGGAGTTGCTTCCCTATGTATTTGCCTGCAATGACTGTTCTGCCAACGTGCGCGCCCCGAGCAGACCGGCGTCATCGCCCAGTGCCGCTAACTCGATCTTCAAGTTTTCGAGATAGCGCGGATGAAAGACTCGTTTCTTGAGACTGGCATGGAATGAAGCGAATAACAACGAACCAACCTGTGAAATGCCCCCACCAAATACAATGATGGATGGATCAAATGAATGCAGGAAGGATGCCATACCAATCCCGAGGTATTCTCCGGCGCGTCGATAGGCGGCGATTGCCAGCGCGTCGCCATTCCGCGCCGCCTCCGCAACTTGTTTGGCGCCAAGACTTGGTTCATGTTTGAGGCTGGATTTTGCACCGGTCTCCAATTCCTGTAATACATATTTGACGATGGCCGTTCCCGAAGAGAACGATTCAAGGTGACCGTTGAAACCACAGCCGCAAAGCGGGCCGTTCGGGTCGACGATGGTGTGCCCGAGTTCGGTGGCAAGACCATGAGAACCCAGCAAAAGGTGGTCATTGGAAATGACCCCGCCTCCGATGCCTGTGCTGACCGTGAGATACAACACATCGTGGTGTCCCTTTGCGACTCCGTATTTCCATTCACTAAGACAAGCCATGTTCGCGTCGTTCCCTAAAAAGACCGGGACCTGGAAACGCTTGGAAAGTTCGGGCACGAGTGGAAAATTGTTGAGCTGGTGTATATTGGGAACAGATAATAGATGGTCGAAATGCGGGTCAATCGGCCCCGGTGAGGTCACACCGATCGCGTCCACTCGTTCGAACTTGGACAAAACATCCTCGATCAATTGGACCATACGATCGAATACGCCCGGCTGATTGGCGAGCGTTTGGATGCGTTTATGAACGCTGGGTTCCAATTGTTCCGGCTCATACGCGGCGGCGCGCAAATGCGTCCCGCCCATGTCAACTGCAATGATGATTCCCATACACGCAATTATACCGTAGACGAATCACAACATTAAAAGATCGCCACATCCTTGAATGTACAAACGAGTTACCTGCCGCAAGAAGCGGTGAGCCAAAGGGTGTGATGAGTCCAGAGAAAGGAAATGGTTTTGTTCTTTTGCGGATGAGATTACGCTAATGACAGGTTGTCGCTCCAAATGATGGCATGTTATATCTGGTTGTAAAAAGGCGCGATGCATTTTGATTGCAAGTGTAAACATTGAGGCTTCCGAAGTTTTTAAAATTCTGTTACAATCACCTTTGTAAGCCGAATCAAAAAGTCCTCGGCCTTCGTGGCTGGGGTATTTTTTTGTGATGTCGTAGGGGCACAGCGAGTCGAAAACTCGCCAAAGCCTTTTATCTTTTTGCTGTGCCCTTATCAAGGAATTGAATGATTACCGAACGAACCGACCTCCGTAATATTGCCATCATTGCACACGTTGATCACGGCAAAACCACGCTCGTGGATTTTTTGCTGCGCCAGGCGCACACTTTCCGTGAAAACCAACAGGTTGCCGAGCGCGTCATGGATTCCAACGATCTCGAACGCGAACGCGGCATCACCATCCTTGCCAAGAACACCGCCATTTCCATTGTTGATTCGCAAACAAAGCAACCCGTAAAAATCAACATCGTGGACACGCCCGGTCACGCCGATTTCGGCGGCGAGGTCGAACGCGTCATGAACATGGTGGATGGCGTTTTGCTTCTCGTCGACGCTGCCGAAGGTCCCATGCCGCAAACGCGCTTTGTCTTGAAGAAAGCGCTCGAGATGGGGCACAAAGCCATCGTCGTCATCAACATAGTGGATCGCAAAGATGCCGAACCGGAGCGCGTGCTCAACGAAACCTTTGACTTGTTCATCGAACTCGGCGCCAATGATGAACAGGCGGACTTCCCCGTGATCTATGCCCAGGCGACAGCGGGCAAAGCCGGTCTTACTCCGGAACTTGGGCCGGACCTCCAGCCTTTATTCGATGTCATCCTCCGGAAAATTCCCGCGCCGAAAGTCGACCCCGACGCGCCTCTGCAAATGCTGGTCACGACTCTCGGCTACGACGATTATCGCGGCGTCACCGCGGTGGGACGCGTCTTCGCGGGCAAGATCAAAGCCGGGCAAAAATTGGTGCGCATCAAAACGGACGGAGAGAATCTTCCCGAGTCGGTGCGTTATCTTTATAC
>JBJKOR010000410.1:0-3406 GCA_046707185.1 Anaerolineales bacterium
AAGTTGGGGATGAGAGTCTCACGCTGCCGTTGAAGGAATTCGAATTGTTATTCAAATTGGCAAGTTATCCGGGGCGGACGTTTTCGCGCGAGCAATTGATCGAAGATATTTGGGGTTATGATTTTCAAGGCAACGACCGTACACTCGATGTGCATATCAGCCGCTTGCGCGAACGGTTCCCGGAAGATAAACATTCATTCAAAATAACCACCATTCGCGGCTTGGGTTATCGCTTGGAGATGAATTCATGAGACGAAGGATTGGTCCAAGATTCTGGGGATTGGCATGGTTCATCTTTGTTCTTGCGTTGGTTGCGCTCACATTTAGTGTTGCATTTTTTCTGACGAGTTACTTCTATAAAGCGATAAACTTCCAGCCTCCGTTGTTGCTCGTCGAGTTTATTAACTCGATATTCGGTCTGGTCTTTACGGGATTGATCGTTGGCGGCATTGGCCGGATTGCGCGAGCGCGAGGCTGGATACCGGAGATGAATGTGTTTGCACCGATCCTCAGCGCCCTCGAGAGAATTGCCCGAGGTGATTTTAGCGTGCGCCTGGAGGATGAATTCACTGACAACCCCATGGTGAGCAAATTGACCAGCAGTGTGAATAAGATGGCGTTCGAACTCCATCAATGGGAAAGCCTGCGCCAGGAATTCATTTCCAACGTATCGCATGAAATTCAATCTCCGCTCACGTCCATTCGCGGATTCACACAAGCGTTGGAAAACGATCAACTCACCGCCGAGGAGCGTCATCATTATCTCGGCATCATCGAAAACGAAAGTTCACGGCTCGCGCGCATCACCGAAGATTTGCTCAAGCTTGCTGCGCTGGAGTCCGATCATTTCAAGTTCGAACCGAAGACGTATCGTTTGGATCAACAGATTCGGAATCTCATCCTGGCGTGCGAACCACAATGGAGAGATAAGTCCATCGATATGGAAGCTTCGCTCGATGAATTGGAGATTACTGCCGACGAAGATTTACTGAGTCAAGTGTGGATCAACCTGATTCACAATGCGATCAAATTCACACCGGAGGCGGGTTCCGTTAAAGTTGCCTTATCTCGCCGCGGCGACCAGGCCGAAGTCCGAATCACCGATACGGGTATTGGCATCTCCTCTGAGGATCGAGCGCGTATCTTCGAACGCTTCTACAAAGCCGATAAGTCGCGTACACGCACCAAGGAAGGCAGCGGCCTCGGGCTTTCGATTGTCCAAGAGATTGTCGAACTGCACCATGGGACGATTGAGGTCAAGAGCAAAATAGGCACGGGGACAACATTCATCGTTCGCCTGCCGCAAAACCTGGAAATGAAACCCTCCTAAACCTTCGCACTGAAGATACCCCCTCGTCTCACGTTGGGCAGGCCATCCCGACGGTTATGAAGGTAACGTTCAGCAATCATCGCAGGCGTCAAAAATGTGATCTCTGAAAATCCCAAGCCATGCAATCTTTGATTTAGAACACCGGGCTGAAACTTGGTCAGCCACGGCTCACCCAGCGCTTCGGCATTTCTTTCGATCGTGGAGGGCTGCCTGGAATCGGCATTCGCAAAACTGAATACAATCTCGCTCAAGTAGGGCATGGAGGCGACAAAACCCAGAATGGAATTGACCGTCGCTTCGGTGAGATACATCAACACGCCCAAGCATGAAAAGAACGCCGACTCGTGAAAGTTGAAATGACTGCGTTCCAGCGCGGAACGAACGGTCTCTTTTTCGAAGTCTGTTTCAACGTATTCCAGATTGGGCGGCGTCGGAATATTGCATTCCTCCAGTTTGCGGCGTTTTGTCCTCTGGCTGGAGGAATGATCCAGTTCAAAGATTCGCAATCCCGCAGCCCAGGCCGGTTGACGATACGCGAACGTGTCCATGCCTGCCCCAAGGATGACGAACTGTTGGACCCCGCGCCTCACAGCCGCTGACAGCCTATCTTCTGCAAAACGACTGCGGATCAGCACCCGCGAACGTAAAGCCGCCAAGTAAGGGGTCTGATAATACTCGGGGTGGTTTTGGAGACGGGCGCGGGCGGCTTCATCCAGAATCCGCACGCTAATGGGATCAAGCAGTATCTTTGGTTCTCCATCGATTAGCTGATGAGCTGCCCGCAAGATGGTTACACTCAGGGCCGTTTCACTGGCATTTCGTTCTGTCAAAATGGACCTCCTTAATAATCGAGAACTCGATTTTATTTCAAAGGACGGCTTTGCGAAAGGCAGTTAAAACTGAGTTTACAAAATTCTTTTATCCTTGCGGTAATTGTGATGTGCACGCGAAAAGGAGCAAGTCGATGATACGAAAAGGTGTTTGTTATGACGTTGGGCGGGTGATGTATGGGAACTGGCGGCCGGATTACGATCCGAAAATTGTTCATCGTGAACTTGAGATCATCAAAAACGATTTACATTGCAACGCTCTCAGGATTTGCGGCCTGGATATCAATCGGTTGAGAGTCGCAACAAAAGATGCGTTGGAGCAGGGACTGGAAGTCTGGCTTTCACCGGAGCTATGGAATAAATCTCCCGATCAGACGCTTGAGTATATAGCAGAAGCATCGGTAATGGCTGAAAAGCTGCGCAAGCAATATCCTGACAAACTGGTGTTAAGCATCGGCTCGGAACTTACGTTGTTCATGCAGGGGGTTATAAATGGCAGGAACTTGTGGCAGCGCATACACAATGCCTTCAATGGCGGTTTCGTCAGGTCTGGCAAACACAACAAGCCGCTTAACGATTTCTTGGCAAGCGCAATCATGGCTGTGCACCAAGTTTATCAGGGACCGATTACCTATGCGTCTCTGCCATTTGAACAAGTGGACTGGAAGCCATTTGATTTTATTGGCGTGGACCATTATCAATCCGCACAAATCAAAGACAGGTACGCAGACATACTTAAACCACTGCTCGAACAAGGAAAGCCTGTCGCCGTGATGGAATTTGGTTGCTGTACTTATCAAGGAGCTGAATCTGCCGGCGGGATGGCCTTCAATATCATTGACACGAAATCATTGATGCTGCACCGAATACCTTTGTTGGGTAATTTCATACGGCCAAAACTAAAAGGTTCTTATGTTCGCGATGAAAACTTGCAAGCGTGTGAGATCATGGATCAACTTACAAAATTGGATGGCGCAGGTGTTAACGGGACATTTGTGTTTACGTTTGTTTATCCTACCAACCCATACAACGAGAAACCACAATACGACCTTGACATGGCAAGTTATAGCCTGGTCAAAAGCTATGTCAATCGGCGTGGCACAACTTATCCAGATATGACTTGGGAACCGAAAGAATCCTTCTTTGCTGTTGCAGATTATTATGCAAAGTGATGACTGTGATCTTGCTGTTCAATCCAAATTCATCTGTTTCCAACTCCGCCTCTCGTGTGACTGCCCATGCCAAA
>JBJKOR010000411.1:0-3237 GCA_046707185.1 Anaerolineales bacterium
ATAACTTTACTGTGAACCTTTACACTCTTTCACGTCGCGCCGACATCAACCCGATTTTGATCTCAACCATGCAGACCACATTTGCGAATATGAAACCCGGTTATCAAACCACCCAAGTCTTCACCGATGACCGCGCACCGATTGAATGGATCGTCGACAACATGGTCATCCGCTTTACGTTGAGTGGAGGACTCTCAGGATTGCAACAATAAGAAGCAACAACCATCGAACAAAATGGTTGTTGCTTTTCTAAATTCGACTCGTTGCAATGAAAAAATGTAGAATCTCTATCGGATCGGCGTAGCCGTAGGCAATGGAATTTCCGTGAAAATTGGCATTTTGGTAGGCGCTGCCGGCACTGTACCAGAGGGCATAGTCAAAACCGGAAGTGATGCAAGAGACAAAGTGGTTTGTGGTGAAATTAATATCCTTTCAAGTATTTCTCCTGTATTACCGTCGATTATCACAGCCATCTGATTATGAATAACATCCTTCGCTGGAATATCAGGCGCAGACGGCACATGCTCAACTATCTTCCCCTGAAGGATTATCAGCCATACAGGATTGCCACTTATCTTCGCAATGCCATCACCCGGGTTAATTGGTTGAGACAATACATATTCTGTAGCCTCCGAATATGTCATAACTTTTCCATACATTTCCGCAGGTTGACCAACAAGCCCTCCAACTAGTCCATCGTCTTTGCTATAAGAAAGCGCGAGACTGATAGCCACGTTTGACGGAATGATTGATGTTTGAGCCATTCCTGTTCCGACAACCAAGATCATCAGTATTAACATCAATCCAAGAAAACCAAATAACCAGTGTCGACGGAATTTTAGGTGTAACATATTATTCTCCTTGATAGGCAAGTCAATTGTTACCGTACACGCGCCAAGAACTGCAATTGGACCCGTTATCTACATGATAAATGCTATTTGTGATGTATTGATTCATATTACAAGCCCCAATCCAAGTTCCGCCTGTCGACAGATAGCTGACATTATTATTATACGAATCTCCCATCCCTTGACTAGTATTTGGAGTTTCACCACCGCTTCCGTAGCGATCAGCGGTGTCCCATCCTACCGAACGCGTTACTAGCGGACTACTCAGATTATTGAAATAAAATCCCCAAGTATTACTTCCAGTGCGTTTCACCTCATAATTATACCCAATCCCAATCCCTGGATAACCGCCCCACCCCTGGTCAATCGTTCCATTGGTAGCACGATAGGTCCAATAGGAGCGGGGAGTTCCGCCTGACTCTGGTTGAGTCCCCTTCATCCAACCGACCTCAACATAATAGACATTCCCATTGATAACCCGCTGCGAGAAAACTCGCATATAAGACCACTTGCCGGTTGAGTTATCACGAAGAGTAGGATTACCTGTCACTATGGCACTGTAAGCCCCTTGATTTGCAGAGGTGCTCCAACGATACGCATTTTCTAGTGCAAGGGCTGAAATCACAGTGAAAGCAAGGGTTATGGCAACCGTACTTATACTGAACACTAAACGAGAAAGAAAAAGTTTCATATTTTCTCCTTATCAAGGTAATATCAAATATTTACCTCAATTTCATAATATAGAAAATAATCTTTGCTGTCAACTACGGATTCCCGAACCTTGTCATTTTGCAGGAATGCGCATTAATTTTACAATTGCTTCCGGCCGCGCCCCAATTGAGTGGATTGTGGATAACATGGTCATCCGCTTCACGTTGAGCGGAGGGTTATCAGGGATACAACAATAAACCTCCGTCCCCAGTGTGATGAATTTACTGAGAACGGAGTTAGTGATAAGAGCGACGGCCCTTCGATTGTTATTGTTGGACCGGCACTTGAAAAACGAAATGATAGTTGGCAATCAACGGAGGGATTGGCGCGGTTGGGGTTACATTGTTTTCCTGAAAATTCAAGTATGGCGCACAAGGACCTAAGGTTAACAACACATCAACATCCAAAGATTTATATTGAATTGGCGAGACCAGCGCATACGAATAGGTTAATTCCAAAGGACTTCCAGGCTGATCGGTCAAACGCTTTACTTCTCGTTGCTCATTAGTATCATATTGAACTGGCTCTTTCATAGTGATATATGGATTACATACCAAATCATCAATGCTTGCGTTTGAGCCCAAGCCAGTGATTGTAATGTTAAATTTGAAGAGTCTCGGATCAGCGTATGCCCAATTCAGTTTTACGCTCGGTATCGTTTGCGGAGGTTTAGCAAAAACGGTTGGGATAGAAGTGATGTTGTAAGTAGTAACATTTCCTAATACTTGTGTTGCTACAGAAGAGGGTCTTTTCCCACATGACACAGTAGCCAGCATAATTATAAATATGGAGAGCCAAGGAATCTTTACTTGCAGGTTCATAGGATTATCCTCGTGCAAAGCTATAGGATTTCAGGGTTAATTCCTTTATGGTATGTATACCCAACTCGACGCATAATAAGCTTGCCATGAACCAACGTAGCCTGAAACGTCCGTTTGCCATTGTCGCCCAGCATAGTAGGTAAGAGTGGCTGTAGTAGAGCAATAATTAGTATTGTAACAGTATTTCTGCCTACTTGTATACCGGTTGTTTGAGTCCCTGAGTCCTGCAACAACCCTTAAAGTTGCGTGTACAGTGGCACATGAAACCTCCCCCGTACCATTGACATTAGAGCCAGACCGAACAGGATTGTATGCCCAGACTCCACAATCAATTGGAATATCCGGATTATTAGCGGGAGGCTGTGGGCCAGCGGCGGCAACAGCACTTGTGAAAAACAGACTGACTGCCAATACAACAGCTACGAGCATCAACAGAGATCTATGGAACATTTTATTCTCCTTATCTTGTTATTTGACGATTGGAAATTAGATCCTTGACTCAGTCTGATACTAAAATAGGCAACTTCTATGGTCAAGTACGGATTCCCGAACCCTGTTATTTTTCCGGCATGTGCATCAATTTAATGATTGCCTCCGGCCGCGACGATACTTCCAGTTTTTCATAGATATGAGTCAAGTGCTTTTCAACCGCGCGAGTACAAATATTCAGTTGCAAGGCAATTTGTTTATTACTCATTCCTTTGAGTATCATGCGAATTACAATTAATTCATGAGGGTAGGACATGATTGTACTCCGTGTTCCGATTTTTGGAATATGAGTGGAACACGAGCGGAACGTGGCAAGCGAAAAACGGAACCTGAGGAATCAGGGGTTCCGAAAAAATGGAACATCAGCG
>JBJKOR010000412.1:0-2340 GCA_046707185.1 Anaerolineales bacterium
ACTATAAGTTATCCAAAAATGAAATTGAAGCTCAGAATGAGCTAAAAGAAGAAATCAGAAATGCGCGGGAATTAACAACGGTCCAGAATGCAACATTAGACAACTTGGATGTAGACAAGTTAAATGATTTTATTACCCGACTCAATCGCGATGTTCGGGTAGAAAGCATTAAAGCCGATATTCCTTCCGCATTATCTTTCTTGACGCGAAAATTATTCGTAAGGGAAACTATTCCAACCCTTCTTGGCATGCTCGTCTGCGGTAAAAATATCGAGGATATTTTAGGCGGACGCTGCCAAGTGGACGGATTCGTAGATTCTCCCATACAAATTGCTGAGAATAAACAGGTGTTAAAGGATAATATCTTAGATTTAATGGATCGAAGCGTTGGTTTTATCTACAAAAACATTCAAGTCGGTGTAAGTGCTAGCAGGAGCGGTACATCTATACCGGAATATCCTGATAAGCTGATTCGGGAAACCGTGAACAATGCATTAGCGCATCGCGATTATGGTATTGATAAATTTGTAAATATAATTATCAAACCTAATGAAAGCATTGAAATCCGAAATCCTGGAAGCTTTAGGCAAGAACAACGGTTGTATTTCAACAACAGCGAACATAATATCAAGGTTCGTCGAATCATTCCCATGCCAAAAGCCCGAAATCCACGTTTAGCAGACATATTGAAAACCTACGATCGGTGGGAAGGGCGTGGTATTGGTATGGCATCATTAACAAATGCATCTTTAGACAATCAAATTGGAGTCCCATACTATATCTTTCATTCAGAGCAAGATATTAGTTTATTTATTCCAAAAGGTGAGACTCTTAACAACAATATGAAGCAATGGCTTAACAGTTTTTCAGCTTATATTGCAAACAAGCTTAATGGTCAAGCGTTATCACAAGAAGAAATGATGGTTCTATGCTATTTTTACCAATCTGAATTACTCAATCGACAAGAAAGGTATACTATTCTGCTCACCCAAGACAACAATCATTTTGCAGTCATTGATGAACTGGAAAACAAAGGTCTTATTTTTAGGTATTCGGACGTTGACAGATCTGATCTATTCCCAGTGTATCTTGTGGACCGCGCATTGGTTCAAACAGATTTCACCAATCAACTACGCCAGCTTTTTGGTAGGGATTACGATGATCTAAAAAACGATTACAAAGAAGTTCTTCAAGCTATTTATCAACACAACGAATACAGTTTAAGAAAAGGAGTTAGTGCGACATTAGGAGGAAATTTTTTATACATGAAGCAAAAACCTGTGATCCTAGATATTCGTGAATATGAGAATTTCAAGCGCAAAGTCCGCAATATATTTAATCAACTTGAGAAAAAAGGATATATTGTTCGGCAAGATGGCAAGAAACCGGAATATTTATTAAATTCAAACTATGAAAGAAAGCCATCTTTGTTTGATTGAAATAGTCCTATAGAAACATATATTTCTCTTTCTTGCTATTAATTCTCATTCCAACAAAGAACCCGCAGGCTCATCACCTGCGGGTTCTCCATACTCTATAAACTACTCTTTCATTGTCCGACCTGCCAAGTCATCAAGGCCGTTGTTAAGCCGCTTAACGCTGGCGGTAAGGCGGCTTAACGAAGCTGTAAAGCGGCTTAACGGAAAAGTTTGTCGGCTTAACGAAAAAGTCTCGGATTTGTTGCTGAAAGTTGTCCGCCAGTCGGTTTATATTAGTTATCTGCACGCCCAA
The DNA here is from genome assembly GCA_046707185.1 of Anaerolineales bacterium. Taxonomy (GTDB): domain Bacteria; phylum Chloroflexota; class Anaerolineae; order Anaerolineales; family Villigracilaceae; genus Fen-1038. The sequence goes on from JBJKOR010000412.1 coordinate 1,732, forward strand.
ACCGTAAGGGGTTAGCAGTGAGGGGCGTGGTATAAATTGTGAAATCTCATTTCAGGAAGCATTCTTATATGGACAAAACCGTCCCAACCCCGCGTGGAACCATCGTCGTCCGTCAAGGACAAGAAAGCGACGCGCAGGCCTATCGCGAACTGCGTTTGGAAGCGTTACGCAATCATCCCGAAGCCTTCAGCTCGGATTTTGCCGAAAACGAAAAGCGGCCCATGTCATCCTGGGTGGAAAGGCTGCGCTCGCTCGGTAAGGAGACGATGATCTTCTTTGCCGTGCACGAGAATGAATTGGTCGGGACATGTGGAATATATCGCGAGGAGTCGCCAAAGACGAAACACAGCGGAACGATCTTCGGAGCCTACGTTCGACCGGCTTGGCACGGCGCCGGAATCGCCGATGAAATGATCGCAGCTTGCATCAAGTGGGCGCGTCAGCACGAGATGAAAATCGTCAAGCTGGGCGTCGTCACGACCAACACAGCCGCCATCCGGTGTTATGAGCGCTGCGGCTTTTCTTCGTTCGGAACAGAGCCACAGGCGATCTACGCCAACGACAGAATGTACGACCTGCTATTGATGTCGCGGACGATATAGCTTAACG
>JBJKOR010000413.1:0-3645 GCA_046707185.1 Anaerolineales bacterium
CCCGATGCCATCGGACGATGGAATCTGATGCCGCGCGCGCGTCTCGCGTCCCGGTCTTTGAATGGAGTCGAAGCAACCTTACGCGCGGCAGAGATCGAATCCAAGGATGTAACGATAGCCAAAAGTGGAAAAAATGGAGCCAGGCTTATCAAGGAAACAATCGATGAATTGGAAAAGAAATCCGAACGCTGGGGAATGGTTACGTTTAATGAACTGGCTTTGTTGATTGAAAGGATTTAGGTTTTGATACGGGCGTTGTGATGGTCGAGTGGACGAAGTCTGTATCGAGACCCCGCCGCCTACTCGACCACCAATTGAAGTATTGCAATGAATCATATCGTCTATCTTGCGCTTGGAACCAACCTCGGTGACCGACTCGCCAATCTACGCGCGGCCATCGAAGCCTTGCCGCCTGAAATCAACGTCAATGCTGAATCGAAGATTTACGAGACGCCGCCATGGGGCGTAGAGCATCAACCAGCTTTTCTCAATATGGCAGTTAAGTGTGAAACAGATTTGGACGCCGCGTCGCTTCTGAAGCGCCTCAAACAGCTCGAAGTCCGGCTTGGACGCGAGAAAACCTTTCGCTGGGGTCCGCGGCTGATCGATCTGGATATCCTCTTCTACGATGATCTCGTCCTCGAATCCGAAACATTGACCATTCCCCATCCGCGCCTGAATGAACGCGCCTTCGTCCTCGTGCCGCTAACCGACATCGCGCCCGATTTCATCCATCCCGTTCTCAGAAAGACGGTCAGGGAAATGACGGCTAACGCAGACAGCAGAAATATCCGCGCCTTAACATGATTTTTGACATAAGCTAATTTTGCGATCAGTTGTATTATAATTTCACTCATTCACGGCAAATCAAAGGATAGGGTGAGGAATAATGAACTTCCACTGCAACGCTTCGGCCTTTTTGAGAACATGGGGGATTATCATATGTTTATGTCTGACCGCCTGTGCGGACCTCCCTGGAACACCCGCGCCAACCCCTCCGCCGCCGACCTGCACATCGCCGGATACATCGTCCAATCCCTACTCATCTCTTTTGCCATTCAGTACCCATGTCTCTACCAGTTATCAACAACATAAAGATAACTCGCTCGAGATCGAACTTGCCAAGCAAGCCGCGCTCTCGGAGCTGGCATCGGAAACGGAACATTGGTCGGCTTACAGCGATTTGGTTTTGAACGACAACCAAATCGTCAGGGTCACGATCACGTTTATCAGCCGGCAATTGGTCGAAGAAATTGTCCTGAATGACGCCATCTACAACAACTATAGCACCGACAAATTTGACGATGAGCTCAAAAACAAACTGGATCAATTGAGCAGCCGCAACGAGTTATTTTTCATGGTCATCCTGACTGCGCCCACCTATAACGAGAAAGCCTATGGCGACAATCTCATCACTGTAAATATTCCGTTCAAGCAAATGCAGTTGATCAACGGATCGGATTTGACGGTCACCCCCACCCATGACGACCACATCTTGAACGAGCCGATTCTGATCACGCGCGGGCCGGTTTCCGGCATCATAGCTTTTCCCATCTCTGTGATGCAGGGAAAAAGCTGCATCTGGGTAATGGATAATAATTGGAACACAACCATCACTTTGGATGTGCCGTCCGCCACGCTTAACCAAAACAAATTTGACGTTCAGTCGTGGAGTATTTTTTACAGACCCTTGGTCGAGCCAAGCAAGCAAAACAATGTTTTCATGCCAACAACCGCACCAAATTTCGATCCAACCCGCGCCAGCCCATTGACCATGCCGCCGACACCGGTTTGGTCACCTGGAACAGGGACACAAAACCCCGATTTGGAAACCTATTGGGAGGATATGGGCCGTTACATTTGGAATCGAGTCGTGCAAAACGATTATCCATAAACGAATTCAGGTAAAATGGGGTTGGAAATACGGAGGCACCCATGAATGATACCAAACCCCTTAACTGGAAAACCAAGCCCGGCGTGGGCATGAACGTTGTCCGCCGCGCCGATGGCGGTATGACGTTGACCTTTACTGACCTCTCCGATGCTACGCTTCGCGACTGGCATGATTTCGCATTGGAACATCTGCTCGGCTCCGACCGACTGACGCGCAACCTATATGATCTGCGCGCGGTCAAGGACATTCCCGAAAAAGCGATTCACACCGCCGTGGAAGTGAACAGCGACCCGTCAGCGCGCAACATTCGTCTGGCTGTAGTGGTCGCGGACGAAAAAGCCGCAGATGCGATCCGCACCATCGCCTCGCTGGCCCTGCCCGAAACGGCCGCGGCCATGAAGATTTTCACCGACATCAATAAAGCGGAATCGTGGCTGGCACGTCCGCTCGACCAGATGGCGTAACACATGTCGTTGCGAGCCTTCGGGAAGCAATCTCCTTCGTTCAACGATGAGATTGCCACGCCGCAAAAGACACGGCTCGCAATGACATATTTATTTTATCTATGAAACCACTAATCGTTGGCAACCACATATTCGATTGGGGAAGCCGCACCTATGTGATGGGCATCCTCAACATCACGCCGGATAGTTTTTCCGGCGATGGCATCATTGCCAAAGGCAACGCAATAGAAGTGTCGTTAGAGCAAGCCAGGCAATTCGTCAGCGCGGGGGCGCAGATATTGGATATCGGCGGGGAATCGACGCGTCCGGGGTCGCAGCCAGTTGGAGCGCAGGAGGAGCGGGGGCGCGTCATTCCCGTTGTCAAGGCCATTGCAAAAGAATTCCCCGATACATTGATTTCGATCGACACTTATAAAGCCGTCATCGCGGAAGAAGCGCTGGAGGCTGGCGCCCAAATTGTCAATGATGTTTGGGCCTTGCGCGGTGACCCAAAACTCAGTAAGGCTGTTGCCAGTCATCAATGTCCGGTGATCCTGATGCACAACCGCAGCAACCCTGCCAGCGTGGAAGTGCGCTCGCAACTCGGCAATGCCTACATCGGTGCAGAATACAAAGACCTGATCGAAGATGTGAAACGCGAATTAATGGAGAGCGTAGCTCTGGCGCGTGACGCCGGCATTTCCGATGAGCGCATCATCCTCGACCCGGGAATTGGATTCGGCAAAAAGGTGGAACATAACCTCGAGCTGATCAACCGTCTCGACGAAATCCGCGCTTTGGGCTTTCCGGTTTTGCTCGGACCTTCGCGTAAATCCTTCATCGGATATACCCTCGATCTTCCGCCTGACCAGCGTTTGGAAGGCACGGCCGCGGCGATTGCGATTGGCATCGCGCGCGGCGCCGACATCGTCCGCGTGCACGATGTCGAATATATGGCGCGCATTGCCAGGATGACCGATGCACTGGTGAGAAAGAAAATATCTTCATGACCGATTACGCCCAAGTCCTGTTCGACGACAGCCTCGCTGATGATTACGGCAAAGAACTTTTGAGAAGCGGCATCATCGAAGCCAAAGCGGGGAATAAAGATTCGGCGCGCCGCTACTTCGACCGCGCTACCTACATGACCAGTGATCACGATGTGATGGCCGAGGCTTGGTATTGGATGAGTCAGGTCACGGACGATCCTGCAGAGAAGCGCAAGGACTTGGAAAATTGTTTGTCGAACGATTTGGAACATCCTGAGGCGCGGCGCGCGCTTGCGATTCTGGATGGCAAACTCAAGCC
>JBJKOR010000414.1:0-2661 GCA_046707185.1 Anaerolineales bacterium
GGACGAAGCGTCCCATTGCATCGGCGTGCGCACTACGTTACGGTCGTCGAGCCAGATGTCATCGCCCATGCCGATTTCATCTCCATAGTAAATGATGGGCGAGCCTGGCAAGCTGAAGAGCAGCGAGTTGGCCAATTCGATCTTGCGGCGGTCGTTATCGAGCAATGGAGCCAGTCGGCGGCGGATGCCGAGATTGAGCCTCATGCGCGGCTCGGGCGCGTACTGCTCCCACATCCACTGACGTTCCTCCGGCGTGACCATCTCGAGTGTCAATTCATCGTGGTTGCGCAGAAACGTGCACCACTGGCAATTATCGGGAATCGTGGGCGTACGGTTCAAGATTTCGAGCATATCATCCACGCGGCCTTTTTTGAGCGCCATGTAAATGCGCGGCATGATGGGGAAGTGAAATCCCATATGGAATTCATCCCCATCGCCGAAATACGGACGCACATCCTCCGGCCATTGATTGGCTTCACATAGTAGAATCCGCCCCGGATAATTTTCGTTCATGAAGGTGCGTAACTTTTTGAGATAGGCATGGGTCTCTGGAAGGTTCTCGCAGTTGGTTCCCTCGCGTTCGAACAGATAGGGAACCGCGTCAGCGCGGAAGCCGTCGATACCCAGTTCCAGCCAGAAGCGCGCGATGTTCAGCATCTCTTGTTGAACTTTGGGGGTGTCGAAATTCAAGTCGGGCTGAATGGCATAAAAGCGATGCCAGTAGTATTGTCCGGCTTTTTCATCCCACGTCCAATTCGATGGTTCGGTGTCGACGAAGATAATGCGCGCGTCCTTGTATTTCTCATTGGTATCACTCCAAACGTAATAGTCGCGATAAGGCGAATTGCGGTCCGCGCGCGCGGCCTGGAACCAGGGATGTTCATCGGAAGTGTGGTTCATGACCAGGTCCATGATGATGCGGATGCCGCGTTCGTGCGCATCGCTTACCAGCTTTTTGAAGTCATCTAAATTGCCAAAGGCTTTGGCGACATTGTAGTAATCTGCAATGTCATAACCATCGTCTTTCCACGGTGAGGGATAGATCGGCATCAGCCAGATGCAGTCCACTCCCAAATTTTTCAGGTAATCCAGTTTCTCGGTGATTCCGTTCAAGTCTCCGCGCCCGTCGCCGTTGCTGTCCTTATATGCACTGACAGAGACTTCATAGAATACAGCATTTTTGTACCAAAGATCATTGTCCATTATACGTTTTGAAATACTTTCGATTTTTTATAACAGTCCACGCCGTTCGGATAAATAAAAAGTGGACTGGTTTTGCCCAGTCCACTTTTGCGCTTTTAGCCTTTGACCGAGCCAGCCAGCAACCCACGTACGAAGTATCGCTGCAACGAGAAGAACACGATCAACGGTACGACCATCGAGAAGAATGCGGCGGCTGTGAGCAATTCCCAGTTCTGGCCAAATGATCCGACCAGGTTGGCCAGTCTCTGGGTTAGCACTTGATTCTGGGAGCCTCCGCCGAGGAATACCAGAGCTACGAGATAATCATTCCATACCCAAAGGAATTGGAAGATCGCAAAAGCAGCCAGCGCAGGCACAGAAAGAGGCACAACGAGGCTCGTGAAGATTTTGAAGTGGGAAGCGCCATCGACACGTGCTGCTTCAAAGAGATCCCGCGGAAGTTCGCTGATATAGTTGAATAACAAATAGGTGGCAAGTGGCAAACCAAACCCTGTATGCGCCAGCCAAACCGCGAGGAATGTCCCGTTTAGATGCGTCGCGACAAAATTTTGTAATAATGGAATCAAGGCAATTTGTAACGGCACAGCCAGTAATCCCACAATGAGAGCAAACAACATTTTTCTGCCAGGAAATTTTATCCAGGCGAATCCATATGCGGCAAATGCGGCGATGGCAATTGGTATGACAGTGGCCGGTATCGTGACGGCAAAGCTGTTTAAAAATCCGGATGCCATGTCGGAACCCTGATTGGTCTGCGTGGTTCCGTTGGCAAGCGTGGCAGTATACGTGCCGCTGGCGAGTACCTGCTTGTAATTCTCCAACGTAAAGGTCAGATCAGACGTCCACTTATACTCCTCGACATCCAAGAAGCCAATACGCCGGCCGCCAATCCAAATATATTTTTTGCCATCTTTCGTGAAACCTTGTTGGAACTGTTGCCAGGTGGCCGTGATTCCGGCCAATGTCATCGGCTTGTAGCGATCCACACTTGGGCCTGGAGTAATTTGTTGGACAGATATCCAGTCTTGATGAGGAAACACGGTCCACCAACCGGTATTGCTAATATCAATCCGGTCCCGGAAGGATGAGATCAACAAACCCAGCGTAGGTATTGTCCATAACACGCAGATTAAAGCTAGTGAGATATTCACCAAAAAGCTATTGAAGAATTTCGATTTCATCACAGCACCTCCCGGTGTGCGAACTGCCGCAAGTTGTAGACCATCACAGGGATGACTGTGAGGAATAGAACCACGGCAATGGCCGAACCGATTCCATTTTGGTTGTAGGTAAAGTATTGGCGGTAGAATTCCGTGCCAATCACGCTTGTGCCGAATTGCCCACCGGTCATGACCCAAACCACATCGAATATTTTCAATGTAAAAATGACAATCGTTGTTGTAACGGTGATAATTGTTCCCATGATGGATGGTATCATAATGCGGAAGAATATCTGAA
>JBJKOR010000415.1:0-13479 GCA_046707185.1 Anaerolineales bacterium
TCAGGACGGAGAATGATGATCAACACGTCAGATATGGCGATGGAAAGCAGGGTCTCTTCGTTCAAACCCGGATGGGTATCAATGAAAAGATAATCGAGATCGAGTTCTTTGAGGACGGTTTGAAAGCCTTCATTCAACCGGTTGACATCGTAGCCTTCGCGAATGATTTGGCTGATCTCGCGCCCGCGAATGGATGAGGGAAAAAGCCATAGGTTCCTGCCCACCAGTTTTGCGCGTCCTTCTGCGTCCGCGGCTTTTTCGCCAATATTGAACGCTACCTCGCGGATGGCACATTTGCCGTGCAGGAAATCGTTCAAGGTCTTTCCCATCTTGTTTTCATCCAAGCCAAACAAAACATGGATGCCCGGCGACTGGATATCCGTATCGACCACACCGACGCGCTTGCCCGCTAACGCAACTTGCGCTGCCAGATTCGCAGTGGTATTCGATTTTCCTGTTCCACCGCGAAATGAGTGAATGGAAACGATCTTTCCTTTGTTACTCATTGGAACCTCCGACTATTCATCATTTTGCTGGGCAAAACGTTGTGCCCGCAATTTTTTCGCCTGCTCTTTCAAATCCGCATAGAAATCGGTGCTCGTAATCTCCTCGAATTCCTGCTTGCGGCGGGCCTCGTCGATCTGCAAAGTTAATTTCTCGACCTGTTTCTTCAATTGATCTTCACGATCTTTCACGTTCCGAACCATCTGAAAAAAGGCTGAAAGCAACTGGCCGGCTTTATCTTCGTCGGTGTCTTCCGTCCGGTCCAGGGTTGCCGTGTTTTCCATGAACGAATAATCCCCGGCGCTGATCCTTTGGCTCCATTCGATTGCCTTTTGAATATAGGTGGTCGAGAAACGCAGACGCGAGGAAAAACTTCGGATGAGTTCCAGCGCAAGATCCGGGCGTTGATTGAGGATTTCATAAAAAGCATCCTGTTTCAACTCCAATACTTCTGCATCAGTGGCGGCAATCACGGTTGCCGAGCGCGGCGCCTGATCCAACAACGCCATCTCGCCGATGATTTCGCCAGGGCCGGTTTGATTGATTGGCAGTTCATTGCCATTCGCATCTTCGGCAAGGATTTTGAACCATCCTTGAACGATCATAAAAAGGGAATCACCGACATCCCCTTGGCGGATCAAGATGGCATCTTTGGCTAATTTGCGTCTTGCGGCTTTTTTACCCAGTTCAATTAAGACTTCATCTGGAAGCCCGCGAAAGAGAAAGGATTTTCTTAATTGTGTGATGATGGTTTCGTTTGACATATTATCCGTTGTTTGGTTTCACGCGTTGAGTAAGGGTGCTCCACAAGCCGGTCCCTGCAAGGTTTTTATCCGTGGATTTCAAACGATTCTGGAGCAGCTCATAGATTGGACTGACTTCCTCCGGGAAAACATTGCGGAGATACAACATGCAATAAGCACCGACCTCAACACGCAAGGTATTCATTTTGATACGCAAATCCTTGATCTCGGCTTCAGTGGCAGCCTGCAGTTTCGGATCGTGAAGCTTTTCAGCAGTAGTCTTCAAGATTCCAAGACGGGCTTGCAAATATAAAAATTTTTCAATTTGGGAGGCCTTTTGTGGACCAAAAAGCTGCGCCAGCTTTTTCAGGATATCATCCAACTTATTGATATTCTGCACTGCAGCCACCTCGTTTGAAGTAACACCATCGGTCATTCCCAGATTTTTATTGATGCCAATTTTTTCACCTTGCAGACCTTGGCGAATGGCAAAAACAATAATTCCAATTCCAATGAAGCTCAGGATAAATGCAAAAATTAATTCTGTATCATCTGAAACAATATTGTTGAAGGTCGAATGTAGGGTAATAGCCAGGATCCATCCGCCAACGAAGAGCCAGAATCGACGCAGCCGCGATCCTTCCACGCGCCACAATCCCAGCGATATACCGATCAAGGCGCTGCCAACGGCATGAATTAAATTCGTTGAAAGCACGCGTGATATGGCCAATGAAACCGCGATGGATGGATTTCCCAGCACATATTCAAAATTTTCAAATATGGCAAACCCTATACCGGATGCGAAACCATAAACCGCGCCATCAATAAAATATGAGAAATTTGGCCTGCGAATTAAGTACAATAAGAAGAGTCCTTTGAAAGTCTCCTCGATGAATGGCGCAAAAAAGCGGACAAGGAAATCTTCGCCGATAACGTTAGAATTAACCAATGTACTATTAACAAGGTAAGCCAAAAGGTATGCGACTCCGCCCCAACCGAGACAGTAAAGTATAAATTGAAACTCACCCGTATGATATATGTCCCTGGTGTAAATTACATACAGGAATACCAACGGGATCAATGTCGCAATTGTCAATGCAACTATGGAAGCCATACTGAGATCATACCGTATTTAAAGCAAAGAAACATTCCAGTTTGAAAGCAGAATGGAGGCGACAACAGATACCTGTTGTCGCCTCACACTTCAGCCTAGAGGAGAAGGATTAATAACCTTCGGAACCAGGTTCTTTGGAAGGAGACCACTCAGACCACTTGTTCGTGAACTGATCATTCGTGATCGGCGAGATCGTCCCACCCGTCCAGGGCACGCTGTACAGATTGGGAGTGCCGCTGCTGGTCGAGGTGAAGGAAATATTGCTGCCTCCACAATCCCAGGTCGGTGCACTATTGGGACCCTTGAAGGTGGTCAGTTGATATTGTTTGTTGTTTGTCAGATCATACGTAAACACATCCGTGGTACCGTTTCCGTTGTCAATCTGATAGGCAAGCCGATTCCCTTCCGGTGACCAACTGGCGTTGCCGGCATTAGCGTTATGCGTCAATTGCTCCACGTTGCCGCCCTGCAGGTTGGAAACTTCAAGCGTCCAATTGCCATCCAGGTTCGCAAAGTAGGCTAATTGCTTGCCATTCGGCGACCAGCTTGGGAACATCGTGTCGTACGGATGATCCGTCACCGTGTATTCTGTGCCGGTGGTGACGTTGAGCAAATACACATTCCATGTGCCGGTGCGGTTGCTCTGGAAGACAATCCAATTTGGATCAGGAGACCAATACGGATTCACATCATCCGCCGGATCGGTGGTCAGTTGACGATCCACACCCGTCTTCACATTCAGCATGTAGATATCCCAGTTACCGTTACGGTCACTTTGGTACACTACCGACTGATTATCCGGACCGAACATCGGGTTGATGTTATTTGCCTGGGTATGGGTCAAGCGTGTCTGGGTCTTGCCTTGGCTGTCGGTCAGATACAGTTCAACGTTGCCATTGCGGTTGCTTTGGAACACCACCATCGAGTCATCGGGGGAGCGAGATGGTCGAGAATCCATCGCTGTGCTGTTGGATAGATCGACTAGGTTCGTTCCTGAAGCATTTTCGGTGCCATTAAGACCAAAGATTTGCAAGACGCCAGTGCGGAACGAATGGAACACAATCCAGTTCGTGCAGGAAAGCGCTGGTGCAGGATTCAGCACAATATCAGGCGGAGGCGGGGGAGGCGTAGGGGGGATGGTGGTTGGAACTGGTGTGTTCAAAGGAACTGTGGTAGGAACTGAAGTAGGAACCGGTGTTTGGCAATGGGGATTACCTGTGTGTTGGCCTAAGCCGCAGATTTGTGCAATGCCTGGGCAATTCTTTGGATTGTTTGCATTGCATTGTGTGGTTTCCACGTTTTTGCAGGCCTCAGCGTTGGGGTTCGTGTTGCAATTTACCCCATTCCCCACCCATACTGGAGTGGGAGCAACGCCGTTACCATTGTTGTTATTCTTAGTACCTCCGGAATTGCCATTGCTATTACTGTTGTTATTGCTGTTATTGTTACTGTTGCTGTTGCTATTGCTGTTACTATTATTATTACCATTGTTGTTGCTGTTGTTGTTGCCGTTGCCGTTCTTGTTTCCGTTATTACCGTTGTTACTGGTATTGCCGCTATTATTCTTATTACCGCCGGCAGCACCCGGTCCCGGGTTGGCACATGCTGTGAGCAACATTGAAAGAGTCACAGCCATGGTGAGCAGGACAAAGAGTATCTTTGTCCACTCATGATTTGAAGTTTTCATTGTTATCTCTCCTTTTACAAAGTTAGACCGTTCATTAAAAATTTATTACTTAGTTTCAAAATGTTATTGAAGACCGAGCTTCCTCCTTCCAAACTAACATAATTTGCGATATTTTTTATCAACTATTTACGGCGTCCAAGCCAAACAGCGAGGAGAAGAACGCCGCCAATAAGGAAAATAAGCAAGCCAATACTTTGTGGATAGAGTCCAGCGCTACCCTGGGTATTGCCGATTCCGCCAAAGAGCGTAGGCATAAACAAAAGGGCGGCCAGGACGATGGCAACAACTCCCAACGCCAGCCCAAAACGTTCACGTGTTTGCCGGGACCACCAAAAAACTGGATGAAACAATCCACTGTCCCACTGCCTGCGAGTTTTAAAATCAGCCCACATGTGCTTGATGGTTTTCTCGTCCAGAGCAACGCGGGGATAAGCCTGATTCAGCCGCAGGATGGTTTCTTCGAGACTGCGCATTTCCGGGTCGGAGGAAGAGGCGATGGAAATCTTTCCATCCAACACGCCATCCACAAAGTCGGCCAGCGCATCATCCTGGTTCTTTTCAGGTTTAATCGATTTGTTCATTTTGATTCATCCAATTGGTTACGCAGGGCAGACATGGCACGACGAAAAAGTGACTTCGTAGAATCAAGATTCCGTCCGGTCAGGTCCGCAATTTCATTGAACTGCAGTCCTTCGGCGAATCGAAGCAGGATCACTTCACGATGGGCTTCTGAAAGCTGGTTAAGTGCATGACGCAAAGCAAGTTGCTCGTCCATCCATCTTGCCGGGTTATCTTCGCCACGAGATACAATCTCAGAAAGCGGCACTTGCGGCGCTTCCTGTTTCCGATTGCGCTTCCGATAATATTCGGCGACCTTATGATTTGTTAAGGTGCGAAGCCAGGTGCTAAACCGCGACTCGCCGCGAAAGGAACGAATCGATTTGATGGCGGCGATAAAAACCTCCTGAGTGACATCTTCCACATCTGCCTCCGGGACGATATAGCGAACCCGGTTATACACAGAGGGGAGATGCCGCTGATAAAGCGTGTCGAACGCTTCGGTATTGCCGTTCTTGAATTTTTGAATCAGGAGTTCATCGCTGGCGGCACACTGCACTGGCATGGAAACGTTTTCCAATTATCTAGTAGTCGAAGATGGCAAAAAAGTGTCGAAAATGCCATCTGATTGTGATGGTAAGAACATAACTGAATTTTGCTTGAATATAACATAATCCACGCAAGGATTGTAAGCGGTTTACACCTTTGTATGCGCCGGTGGGGATAAGATTGCGATGGTTGAGAAAAAGATCGTAGATCAGTCCCACCGCGTCACAATACCGAAATTGTCAAGAAATTGACCAATAAACTTTGCCTACTCCCATAATCTGAGAATATATGGCTTTCTCAAGTCCATGCGAAAAGTACTTTTGTCCGCTAATCCCCTTACGGGCACACGTCTCCGCGAATTTGCGCGAATTCTTTTAAAATCTGCACTGACACCTGCCCTCCCCGGCACTTGTGCTCTGGGCAAGTGTGCGCCAGGTGCAAGTGTTAGCGTAAATTCGCGGATAAACTTTGAGAAAACCGTGCCTGAGAATAAAAGGTGAATTTGATTTTCTTCTCAATTGGGCTATAATGAAAACCAAGAGTTCGTTCGTTTCATACTAAATTACGGAGAGGCAAGATGTCGAAGATCGTTGCTGTGCATTCTTTTCGCGGTGGTACTGGAAAATCCAATACGACGGCAAATCTGGCAAGCCTTTTGGCAATGGGCGGCGCGCGCGTTGGTGTAGTAGATACTGATATTCAATCGCCGGGCATTCATATCCTTTTCAACCTGGATGAATTGGAAATGAAGCATTCGCTCAATGACTATTTATGGGGCAAATGCGCCATTAAAGACTGCGTCCATGATGTAACCGGTCATCTCGGCGCCGAGGTTAAGGGACAAGTCTTTCTAATCCCTTCCAGCATCAAGGCTGGTGAAATTGCGCGCATCTTGCGTGAAGGATATGATGTCGGTCTGCTCAACGACGGCTTCCGTAATATTGTGACCAACCTAGGGCTGGACTACTTGTTGATCGATACACATCCGGGTCTCAATGAAGAGACGCTGCTTTCCATTGCGATTTCCGATGTACTTGTGATCATCATGCGCCCTGATCAACAGGATTATCAAGGCACGGCTGTGACCGTAGATGTAGCACGCAAACTGGATGTACCGAAAATGCTGATGGTTGTCAACAAGATGCCTCAAGCGTTCGATCTCGATGATGTGCGCTCACGCGTGGAACAAACCTACAAAGTCAACGTGGCGGCGGTGCTTCCGCATTCGGATGAAATGATGACGCTGGCTTCTTCCGGGATCTTTTCTTTGAAATACCCTGATCATTCGGTCACGCAAGGATATAGAGCCGTTGTGGCACAAATTCAAAGCTAATTTTCCCAACGTGCGTTTTACCGTTTTACAGGAAAAGACGAGTGAACCAGGAACAGTTCGAGCGTGCTTTGCAGGAATTGAAATCTGGCAGGGAAGATATTCGTCCATCGGATGTGACGATCTTCTCCGAGCCGCTGCGCTCGGTTTTAAACCAAGCAGTGCGTGCCGGACGAATTTCATTCACCGATTTTTCAAAGTTGCTTGAACTTGAACACGAGCAGACTGAACAAATTGTTTCCATCCTCGTTGAACGTCACTTGTTTTATTTGTCGCCTTTTGCAAGTTCAAGCGATGCTTTTTACGAGACTCGGCTTTCCGGATCGACGCGCCCGATGCAGAGACTAAGTTCCAATTTTTGGAAGAAGATCGATGATTGACCAAACCACAGACCAGGTAAATTAAGGATCACTTCGCACCCATGAAACTACCCCGCCATAAGCGGGGTAGTTTCATTTATTTCTCGTCAGAGTCTTTTTCGCTTGAGTCCTCTTTGGTCGAGGGCGGTTCTTTGAACCTGCTCCGCATATCATTAACCTTGGTCATCAAATCCTGGAAGAAATCACTATCCACGATTTCCTTGACCTGAGTCTCCAGTTTGGATTTATCGACCATGATTTCCAACTGAGCGACGCGAGTGCGCAAGGATCGTTCACGTTCTGCGACTTTCTCGACCATCGCATGAAAAACGCTGGTCAGAGTGTAAATCTCATCGCGCCATGCTACCTGCTTATCCACCTTTGACCATTCCTGATCATAATCCCCTTCGCCGATTTCTTTCGCAACCCCTGCTAGTGAAATGATGGGACGCGTAAGCAAACCCGAAAGCCAATAGACCAACAGAAAGATTAACACGTAACTAAGAAAGAATGCAATCGCTCCGCTGTAGAGAATGCCCTGTCTCACTTCGTTAACATAATTCGCCGGCATATCCACACCGATTGCACCGACAATCTGTCCGTTCTTATCCGTGATCGGCTCATAGGTGGTGATCCAACTTCCAAATGAATCGGTGTAGATCGTCCAGCGGTCTGTACGGCGGATTAGTCCATCGGCGATTTGTGTTTTTCCTTGCGAGTTATACAGCTCACAAAACTTGAATCCGCCGCGCGGATTGCGGAAATAACCGGTGCTTCCAATGGCAACAATGTCGCCTGGGCCGGGTCCTTTCACGTATGTATAGATGCGGATGTTATACGGATTATCTGGAGGCGCGGAAGAAGCAATTTCCTGAACGGTCCGCAGCCAATTCTCGTGTGCGATGTAGAGGGGATTATCCGGATAGTATCCCTTTGCATTGCCGGTGGACGGTGAACAGTTCGGGTTCGATGTGCTTTCCTGTTGATATAGTTGCACGAAGCCATTCACGTCCATGCCCTGCACCGCGCCGTTGATCGTGTTTACCAATTTGTCCGAGATGGTTTGGAACACGCGCGCTGTCGTGTATTGATAGAACCAAAAATAACTGGCGGCGAAGACTGGCGTGAAGACCAAAATAAATCCAAGCCAAATCTTTACCCTCAAGCTGATGAAGCCCTTTCCACCTGTATGTATCGTTGGAATATTCATTTAATTCTCCTGCGAAATCATAAGAATTGAGTCGAGCACAGACTGAACCTGCGGATGATCCACAGGCAAGCCATAATGATCAACCAGAAAAGCCAGGGCGAAATCCGCGACATTCTCTTTCGAATAAGCGTGTCTGTTTAATGCCGGATTTGGCAGGATGCCAAGCGAAGTCGGAATAAAATGCAATAATTTGATTTCTTCGACGCGGCTTTGTCTCTCGACATCGGGCGGGAAAACCGGTTCGATATATTTTACCGGAAGCTCAACGATTCCATAACGTTTGTAATGTTCCATCAAACGCGGATACTCCACCTCATTGATCATTCCAAACGGAGGCGGATCGCCTAAACGCTGTGCGTCTTCGATGATTTGATCCAAACAGGTGCGAATCAAAAACAATGAGAGTCGTTGTTCGTTGATCACTATATCCCGATAAATCGGATCGATCGCCAGCGCAACCGCGATTCCGCAATGACGTTCACGCACATAGCGAAACGTGCGTATGCCGACAGGCTGACCGTTTGCTTCGACCAGCCAATAATGAACAATGTGACCGGTGCGGCGTTCTTCGCCGAACACAGCACGACGCCTCATGCGTGGGGCGTAATACGCATACTGCGGAAACAGCCTTGCATATAACCCAAGCATGGCTTCGATGCGTGCTGAATCGCCAGAGCCGATCAATTCCCAAATTTTTACTTGGCCCTCATCCCGCATCAAACGGGCGCTCACGATTCACCCCCATCCAAAGAATCGAGTTTATCTAATATGCCTGATGAGCCGCGCGTGCGGCGTTTCAATTGCCAGTTCAACATGCTCTTTTCATATGTGGACCTCACGCGAAAGGCAGACCAGATTGCCAATGCCGAAAACGCGATTCCAACCCCAAGATAGATCAACGCGTAAACATCCCGTTTCAAACCTAGACCCAAGCCGGCTGTGATAATCCCAAACGTGATCAAACTCCCGAGAATGGTTCCGAACGATGGCAGGTAACTGTCAATAAACATGCTGACGCGTCCACGTTTCTCGTTTGGCACCAACGCTTGGAATGCTTTGCGATTGGAAGAGTCGATTGTGTCATAATTAACCCGCGCTACACCTTGAGCGGATGCGCTGCTTATGTAGCCGGGAATGAAGAAATTTGTGATCGATGCAATCAGCATAATAACAGGTTGGATGAGAAAGCTGTTCTTGAGAGACAGCTTCTCGATCACGCGCCCAGCCAGAGCCTGAAAAATGATCGAACTCACTGCAATCAGAAGACTGTAATTTGCATAAAATGCTTGAAAACCGGTCCTGAGAGTCAATTCCGCATCGGACAATGCATCATATAGAAGCACGGTCATCACTGCGCCAGCGAGCAGCATTCCGAGCGCGAGATAGGCAAACGCAGGAACTGTTCTGATGAAATCCCAACCCTCCGTAAAAGTTTCTCTCATGGAACCCGCCGCGCGCGTTGCACTAATGATCTTCACTTTGTGAAGTCCGAAATAGGCAACGATAAAGCCTACGAAAAAGACCAGGGCATTGAGATAAAGCAATTTGACAGGTCCGAAATGCACCTGCGCATCCACAGCCGCCACCCCCAGGCCAACGATCGTTCCCAAAAAAGCAAAAACGCCAATGACTGGCAGCAGACGACGGCCTGCTGCCGGATCGAAAATGTCGTTCACTAAAATCCAAAAGATGACTGGGAAAAAACGCCATTGTTGGTCATTGAGCAGATAGATCAAGGTGTAACTGATTGAAGATGGAATAAACTTGGATAAAAACGCCAGTGGAAGCAACGCATACAGTCCCGTAAAGATCAGCAGAACGATGAACATCAACTTGATGCGGTCGAACCGATCTATAACGAGCGATTGCAAACCAGTAGCAAGGATTAGCAATACCATATCCACTGCCCAGACCAGCAGAATATATTGATCCTTTACCTGGCTAAGAAAGCCGCTGACTGAAATGACTTTGGTGACCCCCATGGCGGCATAATTGACAAACAGAATAACGGCTAACGTGAAAACCAAGCCTATTTCGCCTGGCCGCAACAATTGTTGAAATCTATTTCTCATCTCTTTGTCCGAGAGATCGATCAGCTAATATTATGATTATAGTACAAATTTGGAGCAACCTCTTGGAATTCAGGGGCCCTTTGGATGCTGCGGATGCCTCTCCATAAACGGGGTGATTTTGCGACAATTGCAGAATCAACCGCCATATGTAGCCAGTAACCCGGAAATTCCCAGAGAACCAAGTGACAATCAATCGCTCAACCCATGTTGAATGGCGATGACGGCCGCCTGCGTGCGGTCGGAAACGCCCAATTTTTCGAGGATGGCGCTGACGTGGTTGCGCACGGTTCCTTCGGAGAGATGTAACTGCGCGGCCACATCGGCATTGTTCAAGCCCTTCGCCAGCTGGCGTAATACATCAACGTCGCGCTCGGTGAGTTTATCGGTCAGCAGGCTGGATGGTTGACGTTGTTGGCTGGCGACTCGTCCCATCAATTTTCCAGCAACAGCCGGGTCGACAAACGATTTACCTTCAACTGTCCCGCGAATGGCTTTGACGACTTCCTCGCGCGGCGTGTCTTTGAGTAGATAGCCCGAGGCGCCAGCACGGATGGCATCCAGCACCCATTCATCATCGTCATAAGTGGTCAACACTAATACTTTCACCGCCGGAAATTTCGCACGAATCTGACGCGTGGCTTCGATGCCGTTCATGCCCGGCATCTTCAAATCCATCAACATGATATCGGGCTTCTTTTGTGCAGCCAGTTCTACGGCTTCCGCGCCATCTTGTGCTGTGCCAACAACTTCGATATCTTTCTCCAGGTTGAGCAGCATTTCCAGTCCATCGCGGACAACTGCCTGATCGTCGCAAATGATGATTTTCATGATCGTCTCTTTTAGAATTCCAAAACTACCGTCGTGCCTTTTCCTTTTTGACTGTTGATCGTCAGTTTTCCGCCGGAGAGTTCAGCGCGCTCTTTCATGCCGACCAACCCAAAATGGCCTGTGGTCACTTTGCTGTTTGGATTGAATCCCAAGCCGTCATCTTGCACGGTTAGCAAAAGCTGGTTGGCTTTGTTTTCGAGATTTAGACGAAGATGCTTGGCGTTGGCATGATGAGTCACATTTTCTACTGCTTCTCCGGCGATGCGATAGATGCACTGCTCCACGTCAGGAGCGAGACTTGGCATCGGGTCTGGCAGCGCAAGCTCCAGGTCCAGGTTGAAGCGCGCGGCAGCGGATTCTGCCATTTTCTGCAAAGCGAGTCTTAATCCAATATCCTCCAGCGGACTGGCACGCAGCGATTTCAAAGCACGACGCGTCTCCTCGATGCCAGTGCGCGTTGTTTCCAAAGAGTTATCCAACAGCTTGCGAGCCTTGGGCGTGTCCACATCCCAGTATGCCTTGACCGTTTCGAGCGTGACCGAAAGTCCGGTGAGTGTGTGTGCCAGCGTATCGTGCAGTTCGCGCGCCATGCGGTTGCGCTCGCGGCTGATGGTCAGATTCTCCAACGTGCTGGCATAGTGAGTTAGTTGAGCGTTGGCTTGTTGCAGGGATTCCTGTTGGGCGCGCAAACGATTCATTAACTGACCGATGAAAATTCCAACGACCAGGAAACTGATGGTGCGCACAATAGTGATGAAGAAAAAAAGGGTGAAGCTGGTAGCTGGGACAGGCCTGATAAATGTGAGAATGCCCATCTCCAGAAGAGCGGTTCCTAAACTGAAAAAGATGACCGCTTTCAAGCGGTACTGCCATGCCACCAATGCCAAGCCGATGAACAGGATCGGCAGCTGGCGCAAGGCCATTCCTTCTGCGTTGGCCAGCAGTCCGGGTGGGAGACGCATGGCCAGCATATGATTAAATAAAATGGGAAAACCGCCGATCAGTGCGATCATCAACGGCATGAATATTCCGCCCAACATCTCCGCCAAACTTTGCCAGTAAGCCAGCGTGAAGAAAATCAACGCCACCAATACATTGGCGACATAGTAGGGGACGAGTGGAAGAAGTGGCCTGCCTGCATAGATGGCCAAATCCAGGCAGGCCAGAGTCAGCAGGTAGCCGATCCACATCCAGGCTGCGATGCGCAATGTCCGTAAAGTATTGGGGAGATCGTTCATACTTGAATCATATCATGCGAAGCTGCATCTGCCCCGTGCATCAAATCATCTTTTTCGCCCCGCGCCCATGACAACTGTCATGGGTCGATGTGCAAACTGCACGCATAAATCCTGGAAGTGATGACTGGACGCACTCTCGTTTTGTGGGGTAAATGCCTAAACTAAAAAATAAAAAGATGACCGGAGATTCATCTTCTTCATCTTCCAAGGAGAACCCATGAAATACAAATTTATTTTCTCGACAATCCTTCTGGCGTTGCTGGTTTCAGCCTGCAATTCGCCGATCAGTGCGCAGACATCCACATCTGTTTCCAGCTCGACGGGAACTATCCAGCCTGCTCCCACTACTGCAAGCGCGACACAGACAACTGCCAGCAACGACACGCGCGGCTATGTCCTATTCGCACCGCTGCGCTCGACTACAACTTACCTGATCAACTTCGACGGGGATGTCGTTCATACCTGGCCGAGTCAATACAATCCCGGCAATTCGGTTTATCTCTTGGCGAACGGCGATTTGCTGCGCACCGGCTCGGTCAACAACAGCACTTTCAAAGCTGGCGGCGCAGGCGGCATCGTGCAGGAGATGGACTGGAACGGGAACGTTCTGTGGCAATTCGAATATTCCAGCGATAAGTATTTGCAGCATCACGATGTGGCACAACTTCCCAACGGCGATATTCTGATGATCGCCTGGGAATATAAGTCCGCGGCAGAGGCGATTGCTGCTGGGCGCAATCCAAACTTATTGAAAGATGGTGCGTTGTGGCCTGATACGCTCATTGAGGTCAATCCGTCCACGAATCAAATTGTCTGGCAGTGGAGCATCTGGGATCATCTCGTGCAAAACTACGACCCGACCAAACCAAATTATGGGAATCCGTCCGATCATCCCGAATTGATCGATCTCAATTATGCGCCGATGAATGGCGCTGACTGGACTCACATCAACGCGGTGGACTACAACCCCACAACAGATCAAATCCTGCTGAGCGTACACAACTTCAGCGAAATTTGGATCATTGATCACAGCACCACTACTGCCGAAGCCGCCGGTCATTCGGGCGGGAAAAGCGGCAAAGGCGGCGACCTGCTTTATCGTTGGGGAAATCCACAGGCATACGGCGCTGGAAGCGCTTCCGACCAGAAGTTATTTTTCCAACACGATGCACATTGGATTGCTTCCAGTCTGCCCGGTGCGGGCAACATCCTGATCTTCAACAACGGCGACCATCGCACCCGTCCATATTCATCGGTCGAGGAAATTACTCCGCCGCTCAACGCAGA
>JBJKOR010000416.1:0-5486 GCA_046707185.1 Anaerolineales bacterium
CCGGGCCGACGCCAACACCGACCATTCCGCCTCCTTACCCCGCCCCGAATTTGCTGCTGCCTGCGGATGGCCAAGCCTTCACCCTGGCTGACGACGTGGTCACGCTGCAATGGGCATCTGTTGGAACGCTGCGTGCAAATGAGGCCTATCAGGTCACCGTCGAAGACATCACCGCCGATCAGGGCCGCCGTATCGTGGATTATGTAACCGATACAAAATACATTGTCCCGACTTCATTCCGACCCAGCGACAATGTGGCACACGTCATGCGCTGGTGGGTCGTGCCCGTCCGCAACGATGGTAGCGACTCCCAGGGACAGCCGATTTGGGATACCGCCGGAGCACAAAGCGACCAACGAGTCTTCACGTGGGTTGGTGCGGCGGTTGCAAGCACGCCAACGCCATAATAAAATTCAACACAATAAGCCCGAAGTCGGATACATATGACGGCTTCGGGCTTTTGCTTTTTTGGCATCGAGATGTCAAATCCTTGTGACCGAGATTGATATGAAACTTGAATTAATCCACGAAAATCCAAAAGGCAAAGCAAAAAATACTTCCCTGTTGTCCATTCACGGCATGTGGCATGGAGCCTGGTGTTGGCAGGAATATTTCCTTCCCTACTTCTCACAAAACGGTTATGAATCTTTTGCCATCAGCCTGCGCGGCCACGCGGAAAGCGATGGGCATGAAGGTTTACGCTGGCATTCCATTGCGAACTATGTCAAAGATGTGGAATGGGCTGTTTCGCAAGTTGAAAAGCCGGCGATCCTCATCGGCCATTCGATGGGTGGATACGTTGTACAAAAATATCTGGAGACACATGAAGCGCCCGCCGCGGTTTTGTTGACCGCGGTTCCAACAGTCACGGTTTGGCCTGCGACATTTCGCGTTCTAGCCAAACATCCATTCAAGGTGATTAAAGCAATTGGTACGTTAAGAATGTATCCAATTGTCGAGACGCCTGCCATGGCGCAATTTTCCTTGTTCTCGAAAAACATGCCGCTGGAAACTATAAAGAAATATCAAGCCATGATGCAAAACGAATCATTCCGCGCTTATGCGGATATGTTGGGCATCAATCTTTTGCATCCAAACCGAGTAAAAACTCCCATACTCGTGATCGGCGCGGCGGACGATGCAGTGATCGGCATGAGTGATGTACATGCCACGGCAAAAGCCTATCATACTGAAGCCGTAATCTTGCCAAATATCGCGCACGACGTGATGCTGGAAGCCAATTGGAAATCGGTCGCAGACAAAATGCTCGAATGGATTAGCTTGCGAGGTTTATAGCGTGGATGAATCGATTCGCATCGGCGACCGCGTAAAGGTTTTTCTCGATTCGAAATTTGAATCAAAAACCGGATGGTATTCGGGAACCGTCATCCGCATCGATCCATACTCGGAACATCGCAATTTTTATTGGGTCAAATTGAGTGCCGAAGCTCAGGCAAAATTAGGCATCGAAGAGATTTCTGTTTTCAACCCCAAAAACATCGCGAGACTATAAATGAACTTTTCGTTGGATCGCCGCACATCCATCCTCTTTATTGTCATCGCCGCCACACTTTGGAGCACCAGCGGCGTGCTGATCAAAGTCATCAGTTGGCAGCCGGTTGCCATCCTCGCCGGACGCAGCATCTTTTCGAGCATCGTCTTTCTGGTTTACCTGCGCCGCTTTCCCACCACATGGACGCCCTGGAAACTGCTGGCATCCATCGCATACATTCTGACGCAATTGTTGTACATCTGGTCCACGAAACTAACCACCGCCGCGAACGCCATCTTTCTTCAATATACCGCGCCAGTGTACGTAATCTTGCTGGCCTTATTATTTTTGCACGAGCGGCCATCGCGCGTGGATTGGACTTCGATGGTCATTATCTTCGTCGGCATGCTGCTTTTCTTCGGCGACAAGCTCAGCGCGAACGGTTTCTTCGGCAATATTTTGGCGGCCATCAGCGGCGTGACCTCCGCGCTCATGACCGTAGCGTTACGCGCCCAAAAAGACGGCGTGCCTGCCGAAAGCATTTTAGCGGCGAATTTGTTTACGGCCATTATCGGCATTCCCTTCATCCTGAAAGAATCGTGGACGGCCACGAATTGGCTGATCCTGGCCTACCTCGGCACAATTCAAATGGGACTTTCGTTCCTGCTCTTTACTGCCGCCATCAAACATGTGCCTGCGCTCGAAGCGAACCTCATCAGCACGCTCGAGCCGGTGCTGAATCCGATTTGGGTTTTCCTATTCGTGGGCGAGGAGCCGGGACGTTTTGCATTGATCGGCGGAATCATCGTGCTGGCCGGCGTTGCCGTGAACGCCATCAGCGGAGCGCGCACGCCGGAGACCACTCAGGCCGCGGCATGACTCTAAAGCAGTTCATCGCTCAAGCCGCCACGAGCAGAATTTTGCCATGACGAAACCTTCGCTTTTGGAACTGCTGGATAAAGCTCTCGCTTCCCGCGCGACGTTACTCGAGGCGCGCCACGAATCAGCTTTCCGGCTCTTCAACGGATTCTACGAAGGCGATCCGAATCTGGTCGTCGACCTTTACGCCAGGACGATTCTTTTTCACAACTACGATGATGTAATTGAACGCACCGCATCATTAATTCAAGAAGCACAAGAGTTTTATCGAAATCGTTTGCCCTGGCTCACAGCGGGAATCGTCAAAACGCGAAGCGCAAAAACAATCGAAGAAAGACGCGGAAAGATTCTTTTCGGCTCCGATTCGGATCGTAAAATCAAGGAAAATAATATTTGGTATTCAATTGACCTGACCTTGAATCAAGATGCCAGCTTCTATCTCGACACGCGCAATCTGCGAAAGTGGCTCAGCGAAAACACGAAAGGTAAAACCGTCCTGAACGCGTTCGCCTACACCGGCAGTTTGGGAGTCGCGGCAATGGCAGGCGGTGCCAGCCGCGTGGTCCAGCTTGACCGGGACCGAAAATACTTGAATGTCGCGAAAACTTCGTATACGTTAAACGGTTTTCCAATCAACAAAGGAGATTTCCTCGCATCGGATTTCTTCACACAAGTCGCGAAATTCAAGCGCAGCGGCGAATACTTTGATTACATTTTGATCGATCCGCCATTTTTCTCGACCTCGCCAAAAGGAACCGTGGATCAAATCCACGAAAGCGCGCGGCTGATCAACAAAGTGCGACCGTTAATCAACAATGGCGGATTATTGATTGCGATCAATAACGCTTTGTACGTGAGCGGAAAAGAATATATGCAAACCCTTGAATCGCTGTGCGAGGATGGATACTTGAAGATCAAGGAGCTGATTCCCGTTCCCGAAGATTTCATAGGCGACCCCGCAGCGCGAATCGGACAACCGATTACCGACCCGGCGCCATTCAATCATTCGACCAAGATTGCCGTGATGGAAATCAGAAGAAAACAATTCATCCCACATATGATGGATTGAAATGCAGGTCGTGTTTAAACATGACCTGTACACTGACACAATATAACCTGTCAAAATGACTCTGGCAGGTTATATATGACAGTATCTATTTGGTTGTAGAAAAGAAAATAGTTTATTTCTTTTTCCCGAACAAGCCCCCGACAATATTCTCAGCGTCTTGTACAGCAGCGTCGTTGCTCAACAAAGCATCGATTTGCGAGGCGATCGGTGCCGGCAGTTTCTTCTTCAGGTAATCGATCACAAGATTCACAATCGTTTGGGCGGTAGCCTGCGGGATGCCTGTTTTCTTGACAATCAGATTTACTAATTCGTTCATGGTTCCTCCGTTCTGAAATGCTTATAAAGATTTGAGCATATCGTTCTATGCACAAGCGGGGATTCAATACCCGATTGCGTTATTATATTAGCACATCGTGGGAAAAACTTCAACCGAATGCCGGTTATGTTTTACAAATCCAGGGAACCAAATTGGGGACGCAGAACCTCTTTGATTTTTGTTTTCTCCATGAACTTTATATCTTTGTGGTGGCGTTCGCCGCCCGCTATTCTTAACCCATTCATCACTGGCAGCGAACCCTCGAACATGGTATGCTAAACGTTCGCCTATGAAACATTTACTTCGCCTCCAAAACTTCATGCGCCCCTACCTCTGGCAGGTTATTGCAGACTTTTTGGTATTGCTGGCCATTACCGGCCTTGGACTGATCATCCCGCTGATTTTGCAGAACGTGATCGATGTGGGGCTTTTGCGCGGCGACATCAGCTACCTTGGCCGCGCCGCCTTGATGCTGCTGGGACTGGGCGTCTTCATTGCCTTGCTCAACCTGGTCGAACTGTATCTTTCGGGTTGGACCGCGGCTCGCATCGGCTTCGACATACGCAACGCGCTGTACGACCGCATCCAATATCTGCCCTTCACCTATCACGATCATGCTCAGAGCGGACAATTGATCTCGCGCTGCATCGAAGATGTGCGCTCCATTCAAGACTTCATCGGTGACAGTGTCATCCAGTTGGTTCAATTACTGTTCATGGCAGTTGGCGTAATCGGCGTACTGCTATCGTTGAATCTAAAGCTTGCGATCATTTCGCTCTTGCCGCTCATTCCCATGGTAATGATGACCACCGATTTTGGCGAGCGAATCACCAGGCTTTTTTACAAGGTGGATTACACGCTCGGCAGTCTCTCGTCGCGCCTGCAGGAAAATGTGACGGGTGTTCAAGTGGTACGAGCCTTTGCGCGCGAGCCTTATGAAATCGAGCGCTTCGATGAAATCAACAAACAATACTTCGACTCGCGCATCAAGGTCATGTACGAGTGGTCGAAGGTTATGCCGACCACTACCTTGCTGGTCACGATGGGCACGATTCTGATTCTGCTGTTCGGCGGCCAAATGGTTTTGCAGGGCAAAATCACCATCGGCGAGGTGGTGGCTTTCAACGCCTATGTGCTGATGCTCGCCGCGCCGGTCCAACAGATTGCGTGGTTGGTCAACGGCATGGGCGAAGCAGAAGCTGGTGCGCAGCGCGTGCTCGAAATCCTGGAACACGAGCCGGAGATTCAGTCCCCCGCAGACGCCACCCAGCTATCGACATTGCGCGGCCGCGTGAAATTCGATCACGTTTCGCTTCGTTACGCGGACGAGAAGTCGGCCGCGCTGAAAGACATCGATCTCACCGTCGAGCCGAATCAACTCGTGGCGCTGATCGGGCAGACCGGCTCCGGCAAGACCTCGCTTATCAATTTGATTCCGCGCTTCTATGATGTCACCGATGGTGCCGTACTCGTGGATGGCGTGGATGTCCGTTCCGCTGATCTTGTGTCGCTCCGCAAACAAATTGGCATTGTCTTGCAGACCTCGCTCTTGTTCTCCGATTCGATCAAAGCCAATATTGCCTATGGAAGACCGGACGCCAGTGAAGAGGAAATCGTCGCTGCGGCAAAAGCCGCACAGGCGCATGAATTCATCGAAAGTTTCGCCGAGGGTTACGAAACGATGGTCGGCGAGCGCGGCGTTACGCTCAGCGGCGGACAGCGCCAACGCG
>JBJKOR010000417.1:0-10562 GCA_046707185.1 Anaerolineales bacterium
GTAGACCTGTGTCAAGGCCCGTTTCCGTTCCGAGACTTGGGCATCCTGAAGCAGCAGCCAGGAATTGAGCACATACACTGCCATATTGACGAGATCGGAAGAGTAATAGTCGATCATGTCCCGTTCCTGGGCCTTCAACGCGTCTGTGGCTTTCTTCAGCAAATCAGTGGCTTCGACCAACTGCCCTTTGAGCGAAGCCAATTCGGGCCCGTAATCCTTCCCGGCCCAATCATCGAATAGCGGATCGAGCGCGCGACCGAGCAATTTGCCGATTGCCGCTACGATCTGAAGCTGACTGGTACCTTCGTAAATGTTGGTAATGCGTACGTCGCGGAAATGGCGCTCAATGTTGAACTCGCGCATATACCCAACGCCCCCGTGAATTTGCATGCCCAGGTAACAGACACGGTTGCCCATTTCGGTGGCGTAGTATTTTGTCAGAGGGGTGAGTGTATCGGCGAGATTGGAAGCCTGCTTCAATTTCTGGCGTAGGTCCGGCATCGCCTGAGGGTTTTCGTTGTTCAACTCTTCATAGGCTTTCAGGCGATCCACCCAGTTCCCCGTTTCACTCAGCAGGGCGCGCGTAGCTTCGATCTCACCGCGCATCGACAGCAGCAGGCGCGAGACAGCCGGTAGATTCGCAATCGGCTGGTTGAACTGTCGGCGTTCCTGGGCATATTGATAGGCCTCGCGATAGGCCGCTTCGGCAATTCCCAGCGCTTGTGCGCCGACTGCCAGCCGCGCGCCATTCATCAGCGCCATGGCATAGCGCATCAAACCAAAGCGGCGTTTCCCAAGCAGCTCTGCCGGTGTGTTGTTGTACTGGATCTCGCAAGTGGGGGAGGAGTGAATGCCCATCTTGTTCTCGATGCGGCGAATGTGCACGGTTTCATCTCGCTCGACCAGAAACAGCGACAAACCGCGTGCATCGGATGAATTGGGTTCACTGCGCGCCAGCACCAATTGAATGTCCGCACAACCGTTGGTGATGAAACGCTTGACACCATTGAGATGCCACTTGCCGGTCGCCTCATCCAAGGTGGCGTGTGTTTGCACCGAGCCGAGGTCCGAACCGGCATCTGGTTCGGTCAGGACCATCGCTCCCGCCACTTCGCCGCGACTGAAGCGCGGCAGGACGCGGGCTTTCATTTCATCGCTGCCGAACTCATTGATCGAGGATGCGATCTCCTGCAAACCAAAGATCGTCATCAAGCCCGCTTCGGCGCGGGAGATGATCTCGACCATCATCTGATAAAGCGTTTCAGGCATGTTCATGCCGCCATATTCCCACGGCAACATGATGCCCATCAGCTCCGCCTGCTTCAGCGCCTGAACGGCCTTCTGCGTCGCGGCGGCGTATTGAACTTCTCCGTTATAAAAATGCGCGCCTTCTTCATCGGCTTCTGCGGCGTGGGGCGCGACGACCGAAGCACAGATGTCGCCCAATACTTCCAGCAGCAGGCGGTAGTTATCTTTGGCGTCTTCATAATTGCGCGGCGCAGCTGGATACTGCTTGGCGGTGCTGTATCCCTTTTCCTTGATCTCGATGATTTCCCGCAAGTCCATTTGTTCGAGACGAAATTGCAAGTCTAGGTTATCCAAAAAGAAATTATCAGCCATGATATCTCCATCTTACTTATTTGAGTCTTGGTTCAGGACAAAGCGAAATAACCATTAGAACGTCAATGAACGCAGATTTTTTCAGCGTGAATCAGCATTCCTCTACGTCTAAAAGCTCAGGTTATTTGACCCGCTCACGCATTATGCGGATCAACAGAGGCAAAACCTCCGCCAAGTCACCGACGATCTTATAGTGTGCCACTTGGAAGATGGGGGCGTTCGGGTCAGTGTTGATCGCGATAATCTTGTTCGACTTATCCATACCGGCGCGATGCTGGATCGCCCCGGAGATTCCCGCCGCAATGTACAGCCGGGGCCGCACCGTTGTGCCGGTCTGACCAACCTGGTGCTCGCGCGAGATATAGCCCGCGTCCACGGCCGCGCGCGAGGCGCCTACTTCGCCGCCCATCAAATTTGCCAGCTCGCGGATCAGATCGAACTCATCCTGACCATCCACCCCCGCGCCGCCTGCCACGATAACTGTCGCGTCTTTCAACTTGACGGTCGGTTCACGCATTTCATGGCTCAACACCTGCAAGGCAAAATCCTGTGGCTGGAAAACCGGTGTGACGTTTTCGATACTGCCCTTGCGAGTGGCATCCGGTTCGCGACGGTGCATCACCCCTTCGCGCACGGTTGCCATCTGCGGGCGTGTCTTCGGGTTGACGATGGTGGCAATAATGTTGCCGCCAAACGCCGGACGGATCTGATAGAGCAGGTCTTTATAAACCTTGTTTTCTTTCTTGAAAACATATTCGCCGATCTGTAGATCGGTGCAGTCGGCGGTCATGCCCGCTTTGAGAGCGCTGGCAACGCGCGGAGCCAGGTCGCGGCCGACGGGCGAGGCGCCGATTAAAAAGATATACGGCTGCCGCTCGCGCCCCAGATCGACGGCGACGCGGGTGTAGGGTAAGGTGCGGTAGATCTCCAACTCAGGATGGTCCGCCACGAGAACGTGATCGGCGCCATATTGAATGACGGATTCAGCCAGTCCTTCGATGTGATAACCGAACAACAAAGCCCAGACCTGGCTGTCCAATGTCTGTGCCAGTTCCTGGCCTTTTGCCAGCAACTCCAAGCTGATGTCGGCGATCTTCCCGCCTTCCTGCTCGATGAAGATCCAAACGTTTCTATCAGTCATATCGGCGCCTTTATCCCACAATGTATTCCTTGACCAATTCCTGGATCAACGCTTGGATGCCTTCTTGCGTAGCTGGAATATCCTTGCTTTCGGTGGTCTCCAGCACCACGTAATTGATCTTATGCACCTGCGTTGGCGAGCCGGCCAGCCCCAATTGAGATTCGTCCGCGTTCAAATCGGCAGCGCTCCAAACTTTGATTTTCAAGTTGTGTTCGGTCAGATAACTGTCCAATGCCGCCTCACTGCCGAACTCGGGCCACTTCTTGAGCAGCTTGGAATACTCTGCCGGGACGGCTGCCAGCTTGTATTCGATCCGTTTGCGGATCGAGGCCGGGCGCGGCTGGTTGGCGGAGCCAACCACGGTCAGCAAGCAGGGTAATGTGCATTTGACCAGTTCTGTGCCGAGGTCGAATGCGCGCCGGACGAGAATCCCATCCTCCTGCACTTCCGTGATCGCTTCAGTATATGTGATCTGCGGAATGTTCAATTTCTCCGCAACTTGTGGCCCCACCTGAGCGGTATCGCCATCAATCGCCTGTCGCCCGCAGAAAACCATATCGTACTGACCTACTTTGTCAATGGCGCACTTGAGCGTGTAAGAAGTTGCATGAGTATCGGCTCCGGCGAACTTGCGGTCGGAGAGCAGGATCACCTGGTCAGCGCCGCGGCACAGTGAATCCCGCAATAACTCTGTGGCTTGTAAGGGCCCCATGCTGATAACCGTCACGGTTCCACCGTAACGATCCTTGAAATCCAAAGCCATTTCCAAGGCGTTCAAATCTTCCGGATTGAAAATCGCCGGCAGGGCACTGCGGTTCATAGTGCCATTTTTCGTCATGACCTCGCCAGTCACATTGCGTGTATCAGGCACTTGTTTGACAAGCACAATCAAGTGATAAGGTCTTGCGGGGGACATCGATGATTACTCCTTTTCGGCTAAACCTGTCGTTCTAAAACGCCAGGGCTTTGATTTCCACGGCTCTGGCACACTATATAAACCCACACGCGGACTTTTCGTCACGCGTGAATTTGGGATGTGGATTCCCGATTCGATCCACAAGCCCGAGGCGGAATCCGTTAAATCGATCCCGTTCTCGCTCTTAGTTATTCCCATTGCCTGCGTCAGCTTGCCGGGTCCGAACGTATCGCGTCCGTGTCTTCGCCGCGTCATGATATCGATTCCTTCGATTGGCTGAATGGCACGAATCAATACCGCGGCCGGAAATCCTTCGCGTTCCGTGACGGCGTTCAACATCCAATGATTGCCATACGTGAAATACACATAGGCATGTCCCGGCTCCCCATACATCACTTTCGTGCGCGGCGTGCGACCAGCTTTGGCGTGACATCCCAAATCTTTCTCGCCAATATAGGCTTCGGTCTCGGTGATGAGCCCGACAAGTTTATGTCCATCGAGAATCCGAACTAATCTTGCACCGATCAGTTCGCGAGCAACGGTCAAAGTAGGACGATTATAAAAACTCCTCGGAAGAATCATGGTGTCGAAAGTTCAAAGTTTAAGGTTGTCAGATTTGAACATTCAAACTTTTTAACTTGCAAACCTTCAACTCTTAAACCGAACGTCGCGTTGAAGCGTCAACCTCAATCCATCATTGAGTTTGATCGAAGAATGATAATTCAATTTCTCCTGCGCAAGAGTCAAATCCGCGGCCATGCGCGAGACTCCGCCGGGAGTCTGGGAATTGTAGATGATTTCAGGTTGACTATTCGTCACATCCAGGACATGCTTCACTAATTCGCGCAGGCTTGTTTCAATCCCTGAACCAACATTGATGACCAGCCCATCCACATTTGGCGCGGTCGAAGCAGCAACCATGGCGCTGACCACGTCGTCCACGTAAACATAATCGCGGGTTTGATTGCCATCGCCATGAACCACGAGCGTCCCGCCGCGTTGCGCTTGCCGCAAGAAATACGGAACCACCGGCGGATGCGAAGCCGGAAGATGCTGACCCGGTCCATAGGCATTGAAAACGCGCAAGCTGACTGTTTCGATTCCCCATAACCGTCCAATCGTGCGGACGTAAAATTCCGCAGCAAGTTTCGAGACTGCGTATGGCGAGCGCGGGCTCGGCGTGATCGATTCGCGTAAAGGCTGTTCTTCAAGATCACCATATACTGCGCCGGACGAAGCCAGGACGACGCGCCGCACGCCGACATCGCGCATAGCTTCCATCAAAGCCACCGTCCCGCCGACGTTGACCGTGTTGTAATCGCGTGGATACAAAACCGACTCAGGTACAGAGACGCGCGCCGCGAAGTGATACACAACATCGACTTCCTGGAGCAAAGTCCACAGCTTGGGCCGGTCGCTGACGTCGCCGCGCGTGAAATGCACATCCGGTGAAAGTGCCTGCGGATCGCCGGTGGAAAGATCGTCGAGTCCGCGCACTTGATGACCCTCGCGGGAAAGGTTGTTTGCAAGCGAAGAGCCGAGGAATCCCGCGGCTCCGGTAATCAAGAAATTCATACGCGGAGAATTATAAGCCATGTCACCCACCTTGTTGGTTAAAAAAACAACGGACGATGACCGCCCGTTGCGCTCCGCTACTGCTTTGCGGTCATGTAAAAGAAATCCCTTTGATTCGGCGTGAGATACATGGAAGGATCATTGGTCATCTGGCTCAATAATGGCTGCGCGGTCAACGATAACCCTGCGCCGGGACTACTCGTTTGATAAGTCATAAAATGCTGATAACCGGAATTAATATCCAACTGCATTGCCCAATATGCACCGCCTGCCTGCAAAGCCTTTGCCAGGGAAGTGGCTGTTGTTCCATTACCAACCGCGTAGAGCAAATAGCGTCCATCTTGCGTAATACCCAGACCAGTGCGCCACGTCGCATCGGCGGTCAAAGTTAATCCCCAAAGCTGGCGGCTCGAATTGTAGACATAACTCGTCAATTGCCCGTTCTCGATCAACGGCGGGCAATTCTGACGGTAAGCAATGATATCAGGAGAAGGAGCAATATCCGTTCCCCACGCGCCGATGCGAACCGTGCCATCTTTATAAATTGCCACAGTCGCCATTCTGTCGGTTGGAGCCTGAAGAGTCATATTATCCACCATCATGCCATAATGGCCATGAATGGCTTTGAACCCGCCGTTGAAAGCCGCAACTAAAACATTCCATTGAGATGGCGGAACCATGCCTTGATTCGGAATCGGCCGAGGCATGAAGGTCAGGGGAAGCGGCTCTTTAGTGCCGGGCATCATGTTCAATTGAAGCTGGGATAAATCCATGCGAATCAAAGCCACGCCCGCGTATGGGCGCGTCGGATCCGTGGCGACCAGGGTGCGCTCCATGACCACTTTCCCATTTACTACTTGACCATAAGGCTGCCAATTCAGCGTGGAAGAAGGATCCGAAGGAGACGGTACAGGCGTGGACGATACGGATGGCGTCGAGGATATAGTTGTAGGCATGACGGCAGCCGTAGGCACTGTCGGCACAGCCGTGCTTTTTGGAGACTGGTCTGGAAATTGGACTGCGCTCAGGGCCAGCCCCGGCTTTGGAACAACAGGCTGCGGCGGAGTATTCCACGTGATCTGCGGTTGATCGCCGCTGGCCCGATAACGATATTGATTGATTGCATCCTGGATGCCAAAAGAAACGCTTTCCAATTGCGCCACCAGTTGAGGGCCGATTGCTGAACGCAGCATGTCTGCGCCTGTGCCCGCCATGCTCGGCATCGTTGCCGGAATGAGTATCAATCCGCACATGGCCAGGGCAAAAAGGGTGCCAACGCCTATCAAGGGTAAGCGCCAACTCTTTCTCTTTTTTGCGTAAGGTTTGCCGGTATATTTCATGCCACTTTCCTTCTCTGGATGCGTGAATCTTATTCGAACAAGATGAACATTTGATGAAGGCGCAGTAGAGAATATCAGGCGCGATGCTATAATCTTTGCCCATGAAAAACCTTGTTCAAAAACTGGTCGTGACGTTTCTGATCATCCTCACGGCATGTGCGACCACTCAGACTCCGATGGAAACGCCGACCTCTTCCGCCACATCCACCGCCTCCCCCTCCCCGACAGCGGACGCGACATCCACACCCACCCCCTCACCGACAGCTACATTCACACCCGCGCCGACAGCGACACCCGTTATCCAAACCTTCAATGATGATTCTTTGCAGGCGCGAATCGATAAATTGGCAACGACCTTCATCGAGCAGAATCACAGCTCAGGGTTGTCGATCTCGGTCGTTGAACGGAATCCGCAAACAGGTCAGTTGGAAGCGATGTTTTTGAATTACGGCTTTATGTCCAAGGACAAAAGTCAGCCGGTCACATCCGATACAGTCTATGAAATCGGTTCGATCACAAAAGTCTTTACAGGCATTTTATTAGCGCAGGCAATCGATGCGGGGAAAATCAATTTGAACGATCCGGTACAAAAATATTTACCGGCTGGCGTGACGCTTGCCGCGTACAAGAATAAACCGATGCGGATTGTTGACCTGGCAACGCATCGCTCCGGCCTGCCGCGCGACCTTGCATCGGACGACCCGGCGGTTCTTTATCAGTGGCTGAACACTTTCCGGCCAAGTTACGCGCCTGGCGCGGAATACGTTTATTCGAATCTGGGATATATGGTGCTGGGGAATATTCTTTCGCGGCTGTCTCAAACGGATTACGGCACGCTGGAATTTGAATCGGTCAGCCAACCATTAGGGTTGATGGACACGCGCGAGGTGTTGACAAGTGACGAACAAAATCGTCTGGCACAGGGATACAATTACGATGGCTCACTCGCGAGATATTTTCCTGACTCGGGAAACATGAGCGGCGCCGGTTATTTGAGATCGACGCTCAACGATATGACGCGTTTTCTGATCGACAATATGCGAACCAATTCCGCACCGCTGGCTGAATCGCTTCAATTGGCGCAGGTCTCGCAAGCCGAAGGACGCAATCCCGGAACGGGAACCGGCTTGGGCTGGGAAGTAGATAATCCCGGCACGCCCAATGAAGTGGTTTGGAAAAGCGGCGGCACGCCCGGCTTCACCAGTTATATTTCGTTCCAAAAAGACGGAAACGTTGGTTTTGTTATATTGAACAACGGGCAGCTCATCGATAATCTTGCATCCAACATGAGCGATTTGTTGGGAGAAGATGGTAATTAAGCACGCGGCTTATCGTATTCCCAAATATTGCTCATTCAATTTGATTGACTCCCCAACCTTACTGTGTTATCCTATCGTCCAATAGGATAACAGTAAGTTCACGTTGGTAGAAGAAGACCGACAGCTCACAGTTATATCTGCGGGCTGTTTTGTTTAACCCTCCGATGGAACAAACAGAACACCTAATTTTGTTAGTTTGCCAAAGGAGGCAAATACAATGTCTGATCGAGTAATTGGTACAGTGAAATGGTTCAATGGGGATAAGGGCTATGGTTTCCTGGCCCGCGAAGGTGGACCGGACGTGTTCGTCCATTTCACCGCCATTCAAGGCGACGGTTTCCGCAACCTGCAGGAAGGACAGAAGGTCGAGTTCGAGGTCGCAAAAGGACCGAAGGGTCCGCAAGCCAGCAATGTGACTGTTCTGAGCTAAATAGAAAAAGAGCCGGATGCTTTTGCATCCGGCTCTTTTGATTCGACTCTTATCAAAACCCGCATCTCATCGAAACGGGGTACCTTAATTATTATCCATCAAGATTTTCATCATCATGTGTCCAATTGATGGGATTGGTTTCGATGTAAACACGAATACGCGCCCATTCGTTTTCATCGCGAATGATATGTTCGTAATAATTGCGCTGCCAGATAGAACCGACAATAGTCTTGTCTATTTCCGTAGCGCGTTTGGTTGCCGATGATTTAAACCCGGCGATAAAAGATGATAATGATCGCGGTTTTCGTTGTAGGGGCGCAAAGCTTGCGCCCTTTGTATCAGAAGGGCGGACGCCGTCCGCCCCTACAGATTCGATAATTTGCACAACGCCGTGAATATGATTCGGCATCACAACAAAATCCTTCGCGTCAAGGCGAATTTCTTTGCGAATGCGCGCAGATGCAAACCATTCTTCGCGAATCATTTTTCCAGTCGGCGATAAAACCATTTCTTCATCTACAATTTTCCCAAACAGACATTGATGTTGATATGCAACCAGCGTCACGAAATACGCGCCTGTCAACGAATAATCGTATCCATCGAGACGAATTGATCGGCGATGGTATTTTGGCTGGTCGATTCCCACACGAAAATTATACACTTCTTCGAATCAAAAACCCGCCTCTAATCGAGACGGGTTCGGTTTCGATACGTGGCGCCTCGCGCCACTACTCAACCACCAACCATTCTCCTTTTACCAATTTACTTCCTTCGCCTCGGCGCGAGACGATTATGTCCGTAGTGCGTCGGCGTGGGAGCAGGTCGCGGCGGACGACGGGAGTCATTTCGAGGGGCGCCTCGGCCACGAGTTCCGGGAGCCGATCTCGGCGGCGCGGGAACCGTATAATCAAAATCGTCCAACGTTTTGCGAACGAGCGGCGCGCCCATGATGCGTTCGAGAGTCCGAATCAAATCATTATCTTCCGGCGTGACGAGTGTAAACGCATCGCCTGTGCGTTCCATGCGTCCGGTGCGGCCGATGCGATGAATGTAGGCATCGGCGGTATCGGGCATGTCGTAGTTGATAACGTGCGAGATACTTTCCACATCGAGGCCGCGCGCGGCAATATCGGTGGCCACCATGATATCGTGCGTGCCGTTCTTAAAACCCCTGAGGGCGGACTGGCGCTGACCTTGTGTGCGGTCACCATGTAAACTCGTCACTTTGAAACCTGCACGATGAATTTGTTGCGCCACTTTTTGGGCGCGGTATTTTGTGCGCGTAAAGACCAGCACCGAATCGGTCTCGGTTTGCTTGAGCAGTTTGAGTAGAAGCGCCGACTTCAAATGCGGCGGCACAGGGTACAGCGCGTGCGTCACCGTGTGCGCGGGACGGCTGATGCCCATCGAGATTTTTTGCGGTTGCTTGAGCGCCTGTGAAGCAAGCAGTTCCACATCGGCGGGAAAAGTAGCGGAGAACATCATCGTTTGTCGCTGCGTTGGCACAGCTTTGACAATGCGCCGCACATCGGGCAGAAAGCCCATATCAAACATGCGGTCGGCTTCATCGAGCACCAGGATTTCAATCTTCTCCATGCGCGCATAACGTTGATTGATCAAGTCGAGCAAGCGGCCCGGACATGCAACCAAAATTTCTGCGCCGTTCTTCAAAGCCTGGATTTGCGGATTCGCTCCGACTCCGCCGTAAATGGTCACACTGCGCAGCTTTGTCCCGGCCGCCAGCACTTTGATCACATCGTTGATCTGCTCGGCAAGTTCGCGCGTCGGCGTGACGATCAGGGCACGCGGCACGCGGCGTTGACCGTTGAGCAGTTTATTCAAGATCGGCAACACAACGGCAGCGGTTTTGCCGGTTCCGGTTTGTGCAGTGCCGATCAGATCGCGTCCGCGCAACGCGCCGGGTATCGCCGCTTCCTGAATCGGCGTGGCGGTTTCATAACCAGCTTTTTTGATTCCAACCATTAAGCGGGAATCCAAATTGAATTGTTCGAAGTTCACGAGTTTCCTATTCTTCAGAAGTCGAGCGTGATTCAGTAAACGGTTGACCCTCTACAAAAACAGCGGAAGACTGCTGATCCAAGTAAGACAATTATTATGATAGGCAGATTATAGCACCGAAAAGAAACTTCTTCGGGCATTAAGGACGTAGTAATCCATTTGCAATCATTCATGGCTTCACCAGTAAATCCATTTGATGCGG
>JBJKOR010000418.1:0-3110 GCA_046707185.1 Anaerolineales bacterium
CAAATCTCGAATCATGGTATTCAATTTGCCGGTATCCCATCGGGACATGAATTCGCCACGCTAATTAATGATATTATGATAGTGTCCAGCCGGGATTCTGGCCTCAGCCCGGAAGTGCGCGAGTTCCTGAGCCATCTCAACCAGCCATTGCTGCTTCAGGTCTTCGTCACCCCTACCTGACCCTATTGTCCGCGAGCCGTGTTGCTCGCACATCAAATGGCCATGGAAAACCCGGCGATGATACGCGCTGAAGGCATCGAAGCCACAGAGTTCCCGGACTTGGCGAACCAATTCAACGTCCAGGGCGTGCCGCAGACTGTGATCAATTCCGGAGCCGGAGTCGTAGTCGGAGCGGTGCCCGAACAAAATCTATTAGCTGCTATCCAGCGCGCCTTCGAAAATTGATCATTCGCAATCGGCAGGTTCCGCATGAATCGTCCAAAACATAAATACCAAAAACAAAAAAAGGATAATTCTAGTTGGATTGTCATAGGCACCGTACTGGTTCTAGTTGTGATCGCGGCGTTTCTGTTGTGGTCGGGCTTTCACAGCATGTCGAATGTCACCGCAGCATCCGATGAAGGCTCCTCGGTTGTACCGATGGCGGTAAACTTTCCCGCGCCGCAGCTCGCGTTACAAGATATAAATGGGAACAACGAATCGCTGGCCGATTTTCACAACGACGTTCTATTGGTCAACAACTGGGCCACGTGGTGTCCGCCGTGCAAAGCCGAGATGCCTACGCTCGAAGCGTATTACGAAGCTCATTCCGCACAAAGCTTCATGATCGTTGCCATCGAAGCGGGCGACGCCCAGACCGCGGTGTCACAGTTTGCCCAAAGCCATAACTTGAAATTCCACGTATGGTTTGATCCGAAAACCGCCTCACTGGCCACCTTCCGCAACGAGAACCTCCCCAACTCATATGTGATCGACAAAACAGGAACGGTTCGTTACACGTGGACCGGCGCAATCAGCCGTGCCATGCTCGAGAAATATGTAACGCCGTTGCTGACGCAATAACCATCGAGACGCTGCAAATCAAAAAGTGCTGACGACAAAATTCGTCAGCACTTTTTCTTTCATGATTTTTTAGCTTCGATCAAACATCCCACATCACCCTGCCAGTTTTTTCATTTTTCCAAAACATACAAAACCAGTGAATGAAGAGGGAGAACACTCTTGACCTTCAGCCCGGCTTGAGTCGCAAGACCTGTAATCTGCTCCTCGGTCAGACGTTCGTCCAGCCCGGGGCCAGTTTCCTGTTCCTTGTATGGCCACTCCAACGCTACCACCCGTTGTCGAGCCACGCGCGCACCTTCCCGCATGGCTTGGAGACGATCATCCGTCTCGTGAAACAGCAAACCCATGAAGACCAAGTCGTAGGCGGCATCGGGAGAAGGCAGGGCCTCCGCGATCCCCTCCTCGAAGCGGACGCCCGGCACCAGATTCCGCGCCGCCTCCAACATTTCGGGGTTGGCATCCACGCCTACAACCTCCAGTCCGGCCTTGGAAAAAGCTTCAGCAAAGATCCCGCTACCGGTTCCCACATCCAGTACGCGGTGAAAATTCCCATCTTGCAGGGATAGTTTCACCACGCGCTCGACCTCCAGCCATGCCAGCCGTTCGGGGCTGCGCAGGCGGGCAATATCACCATGAAAACGATGTTCGTGCATAAGTTGCTCCATTTGTAAAAATGATTTTGATTCTAGTTTTGAGAATACCGAGCCAAATATACAGCAGGCTTGTGAGTTGAGTATGAGCAGACAAAGGAAAAGGTCAGCCAGCCTCAGCTCGACAAAGTTTAAGCCTTGCTGGTTAGTTCCTTGAATTTCGATGTGATGGCGCGCCAGAGCGGGCAGCGATCATAAACTGCGCTGAATAACACCACGGCGCTCAAGGCGAACAAGAGCCAGCTCGAATTCATCCGCCATGCGACCCATGCAATTGCCAAGGCGATGACGACACGAATGATGCGGGCGAAGGGCGCAAGTGAGGCAGGCCCAGGAACTCCGCCAGTAGACAACGTTTCGAATAATTTCTTGAGGGCGTTGGCGGGCTTGGCTCCGATGTAGCGCGTCAGTTCCTGCCCATCGCGATAAGCGATCAACGTAGGAATGCCATACACACCGAGCTTTTGCAGGAGTTCGTGAGAATCGTCAGCGTTGATCTCCCACAAATCGACGCGGCCCTTATATTCGGTCGCGAGTTTTTCCAAAGTCGGTTTGACGGCTTTACAGGGTCCGCACCACGGCGCCCACAAATCCACTACGACGGGATGCGGGTTATTTTGAATCTTCTTGAAGAAAGTGTTTGTATCCATACAAGATATAGATGTAAAATACGCAAAAAAGTTGCATGCAACTTTTTCCTTTTCCCTGCATCTACACTCATAGAAATTCTGTGTAGAGGTAAATTATGGAGCATACAAAACCACAACCGCGCGTGATCGTTTTCAGCACGCCCACCTGTTCGTTCTGTAATATGACAAAAAAGTACTTTCGCGAAAAGGGGATCAAATTTCGAGACGTGGATGTGAGCCGCGACATGACTGCCGCCCGTGACATGGTGCGGCGATCCGGCCAGCAGGGCGTGCCGGTGATCGATATCGGTGGGAAGATCGTGGTCGGATTCGACCGGCCAAAGATCGACAAATATCTTGGACTATAAATTATTTGGAGGTAAGAATGGCAAAAAGCAGTATCAATATTCAACCGATGGGCAGCCGCGTGCTCATCAAACCGATCCAGCAGGAAAGCAAGACGTCTTCCGGTTTGCTACTGCCGGAAACGGCCAAGGAAAAACCGCAGACCGGCCTGGTCGTCGCGGTCGGTGACGATGAGGAAATCAAGCTGAAGGTGAACGACAAGATTCTGTTCGCCAAATACACCGGCACCGAATTCAAAATGGACGGAACGGATTATCTGCTGCTCGAAGCAAATGATGTGCTGGCAAAAGTTCTAAGCTAACCGCCCTTCTTCTAATTAAAAGGCAGGAACTCAATGAGTTTCTGCCTTTATCGTATCTTGTATTATGAAACTTGTCGAAAGGAATTTTTAGGAGACATCATGGGCATTGCAACTGTAAAATGGATCGACGGAAAACAGTTT
>JBJKOR010000419.1:0-1169 GCA_046707185.1 Anaerolineales bacterium
CCTGATAGTGATGTAGATTTATTAGTTATCATGAAAACGAGAGCAAGACAAGTTGATAGATATGTTGCTGTATCAAATTTGCTTTATCCGCGCCAATTTCCGGTGGATATTATCGTAAAGACGCCAAAGGAAGTTGAGAATGCCATGCGTGGCGGCATAGAGAATGGCTTCTTCATCCGCACGATCGTCAAGAAAGGAAAAGTTCTTTATGAACGGTCCAAATAGCCCGCTTGCATGGGCGAGATATGCTGAGGAAGACCTGATCATGTCGAAGAGCGCACTGCGGAGGCGCAAGCCACTCACTACATCCTCCTGTTACCACAGCCAGCAATGCGCTGAAAAGTATATGAAGGCAATGCTTATTGCGAAAGAGATCGAATTTCCGAAAACTCATGACCTTCTTATTCTCAATACCTTGTGCAGCGATGCGGGAATATTTACTGGTTTTACCAAAGAGAAGCTTGGCAGATTATCGGGGGATGCCATTCATGCTCGCTATCCCGGAAATCAACCAGCAACAGAAGATGCACGCGAAGCGCTTGAGATCGCGACCGATGTTCGCTGCTTTGCGCGAACATTTTTAGGTTTGAAGAAGTAACTGATGTCACGCACCATCCGAAGGTTTTGGTAAGATATCTGCCTGAGTTGTAAAAGCCTTCGGGACGTTCTGTGTATGGTAAAGAAGTAAGCTTGAATTACAAGATGGGGAATTCGAGAAAATGGTGGGTATAATTGCAACAGTCAATCAATTCAGCAAATGTTTATTGAGCGAGGAAACCCATGACCGACGGACAACATTGCTTCATCAGTTACTCTGCGGCAGACGGACTGGAGTTTGCCACAAAACTTGCGGACGAACTGCTAGGCAGGCATCCATTTATCAACGTTTGGTTCGATAAACGCAAAATGGACGCGTCCATTGTAGATTGGGACGATCAACTCTCAGACGCAATCAAGGGGTGTAAATGTCTTATTTTCGTAATGACGATGGACAGCACAGCCAAAGGTTCAACGTGCAAAGAAGAGTGGACATGGGCATTGAAATACAAGAAGCCCGTTATTTGTTTGTTGAAAGATAAAAGGGCAGAAGTGCCATTTCGCTTGAACAATCGCCAATACATTGACATTTCTGCAAATTTTGATTCTGGTATCGCACAATTACGAACTGC
>JBJKOR010000420.1:0-6415 GCA_046707185.1 Anaerolineales bacterium
AATTAAGTTGGAATGAACCGGATGACACCTTGCTCGAAGCGTGGCTTTCGCGCGGCGACCGTCGCATGGCAGAAGTGATTTATTCCGCATGGAAAAACGGGACGAAGTTCGATGCCTGGCATGAGCACCGCAACGTGCAGGCGTGGATGGACGCCTTTGCAAAACACGGACTCGATCCAGCGTTCTATACCCATCGTCAGCGCCGCACCGATGAAATCTTTCCGTGGGACCATATCAGTGCGGCGGTGCGAAAGAACTTTTTGTTCCAGGATTTTCGTCAATCGCTCGAAGGCAAGATCCGCGTGGATTGCCGCTTGAATTGTTTTGCGTGCGGCATCCTGCCAACCTTCGCCAATATGCGGCGCGAGAATCCGGGTGAGATGTGGAAATGCCCCGAAGTGAAGAGTCCAGTAACCAATAAATCAGTGATCGGTGATCGGTTACCGATGATTGGGGATTGATGAGGGCACGAATCACTTTTTCCAAGACCGGCGCGTTGCGCTATGTTGGACACCTCGATTTGAATACGATTTGGGAACGCGCCGCGCGCCGCGCGGGACTTCCACTGGCGTACACACAAGGATTTCATCCACAACCCAAAATGGCCTTCGCCTCCGCCCTGCCGCTGGGGTTTTCATCGCACTGTGAAGTGATGGACATGCGTCTCAACGAAGAGATCGATTTGACTTCGTTATCCGCTCGGCTACAGGACGCGATGCCACCCGGCATTGGCGTTCTGAAAGTGGAGAGCGTGGATGAACATTTGCCGCCTTTGCAAACGCAGGTTCTCTCAGCGGAGTACGAGGCCACTTTAACGGAGGCCGTTGACGGTCCAAGTTTGAAGCGGAAAATCGACGAGGTCATGGCCAGTTCGTCTTTGCCGCGTCGACGCCGCGGAAAGGATTATGATCTGCGTCCGCTCATCGAAAATCTTGAACTTAATTCCGAAGGCAAAATCGTGATGCGTCTGGCGGCACGTAATGGCGCGACAGGACGCCCTGAAGAAGTTTTAGACACACTGGGAATCACCATCGAACATGCACACATCGAGCGGACAGCTCTGATTATGAAGGGCACGATATCCTCGTAATCATGTAAAGCACAAGCTATTTTTCACCTCTTATTTGGCAAGAAAAATCGTTTGAGTTGGATAAGCAAATTCGATTCCATCTCGCTCGAAGAGGCGCATCAGGGTTAAGTTGATCGCCTGCTGAATATCCATGTAAATGGTGTAATCAGGGGAAAGCACATAATAAACCACTTCGAAAATCAATGCCGAATCGCCGAACGA
Source organism: Anaerolineales bacterium (assembly GCA_046707185.1). Taxonomy (GTDB): domain Bacteria; phylum Chloroflexota; class Anaerolineae; order Anaerolineales; family Villigracilaceae; genus Fen-1038. The sequence goes on from JBJKOR010000420.1 coordinate 1,292, forward strand.
TTTGAAATGGGCGCGGTCGAAGCGAATTGGCGATTGAGCCTCGATGGTCTCCCGCACCATGACCTGAATCTTTTCGAGCATATCCGGCGATGTTTGATACGTAACGCCAAACGAAAAGACGACGCGCCGCTCGCCCATGCGCTTGTAATTGTGGATGCGACTTTGCAACAGGTCATTGTTGGAAAAAACCAACTGCTCACCTGAAAGGCTGCGAAGGCGCGTGGTCTTCAATCCGATCTTTTCGACCGTACCCAGTTTATCGTCCACAATGATGAAGTCGCCAATCACAAAGGGCTGGTCCAAGGCGATGGAAAGAGATGCGAAAAGGTCAGCCAGGATGTTCTGCACCGCAAGAGCAACGGCAATCGTGCCAATTCCGAGGCTGGCTACCAGTGATGTAATCTTCACCCCCATATTGTCGAGAGCCAACAGAATGATGATCACGAACAAGACCAGTCGTATCATAAAGGAAGCGACCCTCAAAGTAGTTACGTGCCCGCTGTCGTCCGTATGGTCCCGTTCATAATTTCTGATCCAGAAGATAACCAAGGTATCGCCCCACAAGGCAACTTGAAACAGAAATGCAAACAATGCGGCCCGGCCAATCCACAATTCAACGGTTGCGGAAAAGCTAAGGAAACTCGAGCCGGCATAGATGGCGAGGACTGCCATCAAATAGAAATTCACACGTTCCAGGATCAGTGCGACAACGTTATCAATGCGGTTTTTCGACTTGTCGGCAAAAGCAGCCAACCGTGCAATCCAAATGTGTTTAACAATCCATAAAATCCCCGTCAAAAGCAGGGCAGTTCCCAATGCCAAAAGCCAATTCCGTAAGGAATTTCCCAGAAAGATTTGGTCGAAGAATTGCATCAGACCTCCGTGGTCAAGGGTTTGATTTATTTTCGGTGCTCACGAAAAAATCGATTTCCAGCAGTATAGGACAGAGTTGGCCTCGATGCAACCCGTGGCAGCGCCATGCAATCCAGATGGACGACTTATGATAGAATCTTTTCCATGCCCCTGTAGCTCAGTGGATAGAGCGTCGGCCTCCGGAGCCGGAAGCGAGAGTTCGAGTCTCTCCAGGGGCGCCTCGATATAGGCACAGCATACCCGTCGAGACAACTTTCAAATTCCAGAAAAAACGCTGATTGTTTTCAAAGCATACGCCTCAGCCCACTTCAAGTATGGTTCTGAGCTAGCGATCTAAGTAGCGATAAAAGCACCGTTACTCATCTTCTTTCGAGAGAAGACGTGCGTGGAATGGATAATTTACAAAGAAGGTATGCGGATGGGAGATTTAAGAAGGTTACCTAGCAAGAACTTGGCAGCGTCTCCCATGGTTTTCATTCATACGAACATAAATCTTAATTAATGAGTAAAATCGTCCTCAAGTCAATCCTCTTCCTCAGATCTGAGGTCGACGGAGTAAAATTTGTGGGATGATTGGATTCATCACTGCGATCTTCTACTCCACCTCCCTTTCCCCATCCAGTACATGTAACCGGGGCAAGTCACCTTCGCTAGCCCTTTCGCATTGTCAAACGAGACCTTACAAATTGAACAAGCAATCGTAACCACCGGGGTAGTCGGAAGTATATTTCTCATCACCATCTCTTTATCTCGGCCGAAGCACAAGTAAAAATCACTCCGCCCACTATTATGACCTTATTGTATAATGAACTAAATTTTGGAAGAGGTCTGTACTACAAGTAGGAGTTGACGCCATGGCGAAGGGAAACAACGAAAATAACAGTGGCGAGAATCGATTCTTGGCAGGATATGGCTGGCAAGTGACGGTTGTCCCCTTAGCGGCAATTGTCCTGCTTTCCATTTTTATCTGGCTGTTTGGCTTCGATACAAATTTGCTATTGATAAATATTGTAGCACTGGCAGGATGGTCAGCCTTTATAGTATGGGCATTCAAGAGACGTCCAAATGGAGAATTCTGGAGGAATTATAGGTGGATTATTGGGTCGGCCGTATTAATTTTGCTGGTGTTGATTGATTTCTCGTGGGCCAAATCAACCCTGAGTGTCAACACGTTGGGAAAACGTGAATTAGTTGAATATTCTATTCCGGGGTCGAGCACCAAGCTCCATGTTGAATATCCTATCCAGATTCTATATGACAGTCAAAATATGCCAAGTTTGATTCTGTGGCTGACAAATGCCGATTCGAGTCAAGCGGTAACCGTTACAGGAAAAGACCTGCTTTTTGCAATTCAAACATCCAGCGAGTCCCCGTTGCAATGGAAGGAAGCAATCAATGTGCCGCTTACGAATGATGGCAGTGAATTAACCGTTTTGCTTCAGCCTATGTCCAATCCAAAAACCACAGAAGAATCTAAAATAATTGTCACAAGTAATGATGTGGAACTTAAACCTGATCAAAGTGTAAGTCCGCCAAGCATCAAGTTAGAAGGAAAACAGAATGTTCAAAACCGCATGTGGCGAGCAGCTCTTCTGGATGCGGGCGATATTATTATCTCGCTAATCATTGCAATATTTGCCGGAATCAAACAGTTAGAAAATGAAAAAAGGCGTCAGAGAGTATCCGACATAAGCCAAGCGATAGATAATTTTTACGCCGACATGAAGAGTGATTTTTCAAAAGCACTTGAGAAGTGCTTAGAATTGGTTGGCGATTGGAACGCGTGGGAAAAAACATTGCAAGATAGATTTATCCAAAAGGTGACCGAATTTCTCGATTCCGAGAATTTCTGGGAAAGCCTCGTAAACAAAGATGTTTCTGAACTTGATGATGATATCAAACGGCTCCTTAGAATCTGTGAAACAATTGGCATAGCGTCGGAACAGCTTAATCTGTTGAGTAGTTCGCTACCACAAGACACATCTCGCGTCCAAGCACTTCTGACTTTGCTCAAAAACTATCCACAAAGCATTCTGACTGTGAAAAAGATCGCAAGCGCTCTTCCCAGTGAGTTGAGAAGGAAAATTCCTGATGAGTATAAAAATGAATTTCCCAAGCAAATTGATGTACTTGGATTTTTGAATTCGGAAAGTTATCCACTGCAAAACCAGTTCGCCTATTATACAAAAGACTATATTTCAGACGATAAGTTAACGTTGTGGCTACAGGCTCATCAATTGGATTACTCGCCCTTTGCAGATGCAGATAATCCCTTTTATTCTTTATTAGATAAAAAAATATTAATAGATTTAGCCACACCGGGCTTTACTTTTCCAATGCCAGATTTTCGAAATACAATCTTTAGGTTTGCCAATTCATGGGACGTCGGCGCCGCGCTTTTTAACTATTGCAAGGGCTTACAACCAAGTTTAAGAATAAAAGAGGAGGCGTTTTTTGCTGTTGTAACACCAAGCATGGTCGAGGACTATGACGCGGACTATCCACAAAAGCTGCTTCTCCACGCATTGGCTGAACAGTGGATTTGGTCTCTTGCGGAAACGCCGACTTTATTTTATTCGCTGAAGGATGCCCAACGCGATCTCCTTGGCCGCTTCCTTCGCTGGCATGATATTTCTCCTGCCATAACAACCAGTAAGATAGCGGAAAGGATGCAGGGTAAACGAGTAGAAAAAAGTGCATACACTCTATTATTGAAAATAAAGGAGTGGTTGGACAGAGCAAGCTCAACCGAACTTCGGGTCGAAGAGAGCAATGCCCTGATTGAGCTAAGACCCTCGCTTAAACGACACACATTTTTCCTTGTCCCGACTGCTGATCTAAATCCTCATGTTGAAAGGCAAGATTCCCCAGAAGTACATGAGAAGTTGGATGAAGAATTGGCATGGTTGAACGCTCATGACTGTGTGCTTGTTCATTTTCTCATTGACGATCAAAAGCGGCAGTCTGTCTCACAATCCAGCCTGGTTACTCAATGTAACATTAGAATACAAAAGTGTTCTAGAGACATAATTGCCGCATTCGACCTGCTGTTTGTCCCGCATGAGAACGAACCGGCTGAGAATATTCTGGCAAAGAAAGCCAACGGCTCACCCGGTGAAATGGTAAGATTAGGACAAAAGTTACTTCTTCAACACATAGCAAAATATCCTCGTGAAGAAGATTTGCATATCGAAGATCTAATTGCCCTCTAATGAAAAACACTCCTTCTACCGAATCTCTGTTCAACACGCTCAAAGCGGAAAACGAACCCTGGCTGGGTGATGTGTTTGTTTCTCTGCCTTCCTTCGAGCATCTTAAGGAAAACAATTCAGCCATTCTTTATGGAGAGCCAGGGAGTGGCAAAACAGCGTTGAGGCTGGAGTTGCAGAAACAAAAAGTATCTGGAATCTTTGCTGTGCTTTGGATGCCAGAACCAATACTTGAAAATCCGGCCAAAGGTACGGAACTTGCCAATCAAGCCATGCGGCAAGCGCTGCGCGCTTGCGTGGAGAGTCTGATTTTGGAGGGAAATCTGCACCAGCGGCTGAGGGAAACGTCGAGCCACGTCGCCTCTGCCCTGCAATGGTTCCTGCGAAACTATCTTCCATTCGATCCCGCTTTTTATATCGAGAGCGAGGCTGGCAAATTGGCACAAGATGAGGCTGAATGGTATTTGAAACTGGCAGAACAGCCTTTGCCTTCAATCGTTACTGAGCAAACCGGCCTTCGCGATCAAATCCGCCTGTTGATAAAAATCCTGCAACAGGCAAAATATGAACGGCTCTGGTTGATGATAGACGGGCTGGAGCGCTGGATGCCGCGTCAACCTGGCGAGCAGGTGACGGCGGCGCTGGACGCGATTTTGTCCACACTCGTTCTCTTTGATATTCCAGAGGTTGTATTCAAATTTTTCATTCCCTCTTCATTCAGGGGTATCCTAAACAAGTCCACTGGTGTGGAACGTCATCGTGCCGAAGAAATACATCTAGCATGGTCAGTGGAGGAAATGCAAGGCATGTTGGAAAAACGCATAGTGTACGCTCTTCCATCCAAAAGGGCCTCGCTTGACTCCCTGTGCGATAGAGCAGTGTTCTTGAACTGGCTGAAAGAGTTCGGAGGGGATTCCCCTCGGGAGTGGCTTCGATTCACGGCGACACTAGTCACTGAATATCAAAAACGTGGCAAACGGCTGACTGCTACCGAGACGCGTGAGTTCATCCGCCAGCACCCTGCTCCACTTCGGTTGCATCA
>JBJKOR010000421.1:0-8486 GCA_046707185.1 Anaerolineales bacterium
AAGTGAACGAGCTACAAATTCTCGCTGAATCGGATCAAGCCGGAGTTTATATCGTCGCCACAAAAGATGGACGCCATATCTTCGTGACCGGTCATTCGGAATATGATCCGCTCACGCTCAAATCCGAATATGACCGCGACATCAATAAAGGTTTGCCGATAAATATTCCGCTGAATTATTATCCGAATGACGATCCGACGCGTCGGCCCCAAGTGCGCTGGCGCGGACATTCCAATTTATTGTTTTCAAATTGGCTGAATTATTATGTCTATCAGGTCACGCCCTATGATCCGAAAGATATTCCGGGCGGTTCAACGCGGACGAATTTCTAATAGAGATGATCTTTCCACTTTGCGCCGATTCAAGCAATGCCACAATCGTAGCCACATTGCCGCGGCTATCGTCCAAACTCACGCGCGGCGGTTTGCCCAATAAGATCGCGTCCGCCATATCTTCCACTTCGCCGCTATAAAGTTCCTGCCCTTTGATTTCAACCGGAGTGGTTTTGCCCTCGCGCGTCAAATAGATTTTTCCTTTTTTGCCGGGTTTGAACGGATCCGGAATGTTCAAGGTTCCTTCTGCTCCGATGATCTCGATGAAAGAATGTTCCGGGGATATGAATCCACAATCGAATTGCGCGTGGACATCGTTCGCGAAGCGCATCTGCCCGATGAAGGACAGATCAACTCCCGCTTCGCCCTTCGACGGTATGACACTTCGACTGCCACTTTGTGCTTCGACAAGCTCAGCACTTTGTATCCGCTCAGGGCGATGGCTCACCTGCCAGCCAAAGACTTCGAGCGGCTCCGCTCCTATAACCATGCGCGCATAGCTGATCGGATAGCAGCCCAAATCCCAAATGCTTCCGCCGACCAGGGCTTTATCAAGTCGAATATCGCCCTCGCGTTTCAACACAAACGTGAACGAGCCTTTGACCATTTGCAATTTGCCCAGCTTGCCATCATCGACCAATTCTTTCACCTTCAACGTCTGTGGATGATGACGATACATGAACGCTTCGGCGACGACTTTGCCGGTCTCTTTGGAGGCCGCGATGATCGCATCCACATCTTCAGTGGTGGTTGCCATCGGCTTCTCACACAACACATGTTTTCCCGCGCGTAAGGCTTTGATCGTCCATTCAGCGTGAAGGCCGTTCGGAAGCGGATTGTAGATTACGTCAATTTCAGGATCGCCCAACAAGTCATCGTAACTACCCAGCGCACGCGGAATCTTCCATTCGCGCGCGTACGTCTCAGCAGAAGATTGGCTTCTCGAAGCAACAGCCACCAACTTGTTTCGCTTTGATGCCCGGAGAGGAGGAATCAAGGCTTTATTAATTCTTGCCGTCGAAAGCAAACCCCAACGTAAAATTTTGTCAGCCATAGCCTTCACCGATTATATTTTGTCGTTGCGAGGAGCGCAGCGACGACCGCGAAGCGTGCCTTTGGCAAGCAAACTCAACTCACTGGCAAACAGGAGATTGCCACAGGCGTTTCGGGTACGCTCAAAGTATGTAAATGCGGAGTACGAAATCTCCTGATTTCGCCCGAAGTCTGGAGACTTCGGATTCCGAAAGTAACAACCTTTAAGCACTCCCGGCGCTTCGCACCTTCGCAATGACATCGTCGCAAATTACCAATAGTGATGAACTAATTCCCGAATTTGTCCATCGTAGATGCGCTTCACCTTTGACATGGTCGAATTGGAAAACGCGGGCAAATCCGCGGCGCTGAAATTCTCTTCAGCTTGTGCCGGATTCTTTGCGCCGGGGATGGCGCACGTCACGGCATCGAACATCAAAATCCAACGCAAGGCAAATTGCGTCAGCGTCATCGAATGGGGCACGAGGCGTTTCAGTTGCTCGACTGCATCCAAGCCCGTGCGATAGTCCACGCCAGAGAAAGTCTCACCGCGGTCAAATGCTTCGCCGTGACGATTGTACTTACGATGATCGGTCGCTTCGAACTTTGTGCGCAACTTCATCTTGCCGGTCAACAAGCCGCTCGCCAACGGAACGCGTGCCAGAATCCCAACCCTGCGTTTCTTGGCCTGCTCGAAAAATAATTCCGCGGGCCGCTGGCGGAAAATGTTGAAGATGATTTGCACGGTCTTGACATTTGGATATTCAATCGCCTTCAATGCCTCTTCGACTTTCTCGACGCTCACACCGTAATTGCGAAGCTTGCCTTGTTTCATCAAGTCATCGAGAACACCGAACACTTCGGGGCGATAGTAAACCTCGGTCGGCGGACAGTGTAACTGCAAAAGATCGAGCGAGTCGGTCTTTAGATTCTTCAAACTGCGGTCGACAAAGCGCGTCAGATTTTTTCGATTGTATCCATCCGCCATATGCGGGGATAAACGGCGGCCAGCTTTCGTGGCAACAAAGATTTTTTCGCGGCGATCCCGCCTCAGTTGCGCGACGAGGCGCTCGCTTCTTCCATCGCCGTAGACGTCTGCCGTATCGACAAAGTTGACTCCCAGATCAATGGCATGGTTCAACGCCGCCAGTGAATCTTTATCGCTGACCGTTCCCCAATCTGCGCCGATAGCCCACGCCCCAAAACTGATGGCGGAAACTTTCCAGCCGGTTCGTCCCAAAGTTCGATATTGCATCATGCCTCCTCAACAAAAATGGATACGACTTGTGTCGTATCCATTTTATAACTAAATGTTTTCGAATACAAATATCATCGCCCGGCGGCTTCACGCCGTTGCCGGGAAATGGCTTCGATGGTCACAGCCACCAATAAAACGGCGCCGGTGATCATGAACTTGATAGGAGACGGCAAGGCCAGCAAATCCATGCCATTGGAGATCGAACCGATCACCAACGCGCCCAGCAACGCGGACCAGACCGTGCCGCGTCCGCCAAACAGGCTCGTACCGCCGATAACCGCCGAGGCAATCACGTTCAAAAGCAGGTCGCTTCCGCCCGAGGACTGATTGACCGCCAGTAAACGCGAGGCTGCCAGGATGCCGCCAAAAGCCGCCAGCATGGACGCCAATCCAAAAACGGCGATACGCACAAAGCCCACATTGATGCTGGCGCGGCGTGCTGCTTCGGGGTTTCCACCCACAGCATAGATATGTCTTCCAAAGATTGTACGTTGGGTAATAAAATCAAAAAGAACCAAGACGGCAATAAAGAAGACCATCGCTGAAGGCAAGCCGCGATCCGCATTCGTAATTAACAACATTCCAATGACCAGCACAACCACAGTACCAATTTGGAAAATCAGGCCACCAAACGATCTGAATTGCAGACCGGCTTTCTTTCGTCGCTGGCGATTTTGAATGAAGCTGAACGCATAGATTGCAACGAAAAGGATTCCAACAATCCAAGAGAACAGTTCCCCATTCGGCACGTCACGCTTCAGAAACGTACCTGCCAAACTGGTGATGAATGGATCACGCAGATTCACCGTGCCCGTTTCGCCCAAAACAGCTAGTAACGCCCCGATCCAGCCGATCAATCCAGCCAATGTCACAATGAACGAGGGGATCTTGAAGCGCGTCACCCAGAAACCTTGGAATAAGCCGATGGCTAAACCTGCTGCCAAACCGACCAGCACAGCCACCGGACCGGGAACGCCGTATCTCACATTTAACACGGCCATCACTGCTGCACATAAGCCGCTGACGGAGCCGGCCGACAAATCCACTTCACCCAACAACAAAATCAAGACTGCGCCGACTGCAATGGTACCCAACGCAGATATTTGAGCCAAAAGATTTGTTAAGTTAAGCGGCGAAAGAAATTTATCATTCGCCATTTGGAACACAAGCCAAATGACAACCAAACCAAATATAATCGGAAGTGAGCCGAAGTCTGATTGCGATAAGCGATGCCACGCTTTCTGAATCGCATTTCCCGATTCACCTGAGACGAGCCGTGGATCATTTGCCATGGTGCTCATTTCGATGATCCTCCTTTGTGTTGCTGGCTTTGAACTTGATCGTTGCTTCCAAATTCGGCGCCGGTAATGGCCGCCACAACCTGTTCCTGGCTCGTACCATGAACGCTGAATACTCCATTATTGCGACCGAGACGTAAAATGCTGATCCGATCAACGACCTCAAAAACATCCGCCAGATTATGGCTGATCACAATGACCGCCAATCCTTGCTGGCGCAAATTTCTGATTAGCTGAAGCACTTGATACGACTGTAAAACGCCCAATGCCGCCGTGGGTTCATCCAAAATCACGAGCTTGGAGTTCCACATCACAGCGCGCGAGATGGCGACCGATTGACGCTGCCCGCCCGATAGCGATGCGATAATCGTGCGAACGCTCGGGATCGAGACGGAAAGATCCCGGAGAACTTCGATCGAACGTTTTTCCATACTCACTTCATCAAGCGGAAGATTCGATGTTTGCTCACGCCCCAAATACAAATTAGCGACTACATCCAAATTATCGCAAAGCGCCAAGTCCTGATATACGGTCTGGATTCCCAAATCCGACGCGTCTTTCGGGCCTTGAATATGGACTTTTTGCCCCTCGAACCAAATTTCTCCTTCATCTATCGGGTGGATGCCTGCCACGCACTTAATTAAAGTGGATTTTCCGGCGCCGTTATCGCCGACCAATCCTACAACTTCCCCCGCGTACACATCAAAATTTACATTCGATAATGCCTGCACTGCGCCGAACCGTTTACTGATACCGCGCAATTCAAGGATGGGAACTTTAGAAGATGATTCAGGCATGACATGCACCTCCGACGCTAGGCCAACGGCAGAGGTGCCAGTGCACCTCTGCCGTTGCTTTATTGAAATTTAACTCTGATTTTACTGCAATTCTGCTGAATGTCTACTTCACGCCAGCAGCGGCGCAAGCATTTGCAAAGTCAGCCGTGCAGATGTCCGATACTTTCCAGAAGCCATCAGCGATGACGGTGGATTCGACATTATCCTTCGTAACCGCAACCGGGGTCAACAGAATGGAAGGAACATCGATGGAGCCATTGTTGGTCGTGCCAGTGACCATCGACGCGGGAACCGTCGTGCCGGTGACGAGATCATAGGCCAGATCGGCAGCAGCAACTGCTTCGGGTTTGATGGCCTTGTAAACGGTCATGTATTGTTCGCCGGTGAGAATACGTTGAATGCCATCCACCTGGGCGTCCTGACCCGTCATGGGCGGGAAGGTAGTGATACCAGCGGCCTTCATGGCAGCGAAAGCGCCGCCCGCGGTACCGTCATTGGCGCAATAAACGCCGTCCACCTTGTTGTTCAGCTTGGTGAGGGCCTGAGTCATTTCGGTCTGGGCCTGATCCGGGCTCCAATCGGGCGTATCGTACTCAGCGCCAATGGTCAGCTTGCCAGCAGACACCAACGGATCGAACACGCTGTGAGCACCCTGCTTAAACAACGTGGCATTGTGATCGGTCGGCGAGCCGTTGATCATGACGATGGTCGGATCAGTAACATTGGCCAAGGCGGTCATCAATGCAGTTGCCTGCAGTTTGCCAACCTCGACATTGTCGAATGAGATGTAGTAGCTCACGTTCTTTGATCCGGTGATCAAACGATCATAGGAAATGACCGGAACGTTCTGCTGGGCAGCCGCATCTGCAATGGCGGCGGCAGCAGCGGAGTCGACCGGGTCGAGCACCAACACCTTGGCGCCGTTGGTCAGGGCTGCTTCAGCCTGCTGCTGTTGAGCAGATGCATCCTGGTTGGCGTTGCTGTAGATCAGGTTGTTCGCGACATCGAAACCCTTGGCAGTCAATTCGGCCTTGAAATTGGGAAGGTCTTGAGTTTCATAACGAGCTGTCTTGGTCTCGGGCAACAAAATCGCTATCTTGCCAGCAGCCTTTGCAGGTGCCGTAGTTGCTGCAGGTGCCGCAGTTGCTGCAGGCGCCGCCGTAGGTGTTGCCGCAGAGCCACATGCAGTCAATGCAGTGGCGGTAACGATGAGTACGGCCAAAAGACTGTACCAAATCTTTTTAGACATGATATTCTTCTCCTTGTAATTTTAGTCGAATAGTGTAAAGGTACTTGAGGTCGAGCTACTTTACTTTAATTTTCTAATAGTTGCACCACCTCCTTTTCGACATGAGTAGGGTTTTTGAGTATATCATATACAACAATTGCTGCAGCACCAATCAGACTCGCATCGGAACCGAATTTGGAAATGTTCACTTCGGTCTGAATGGCAATTTCAGGCATCGAATGTTGACCCACGCTTTTTTTGATCGAAGGCAAGAGATAGTCACCAACAAGGCTGATCGGCCCCCCCACAATCACCTTTTCAGGATTAAAGATATTTACCAAACCGGCCAGGCCGATCCCCATCGCGATCCCGGCTTCTGAGATGGATTCGATTGCAATTTGATCACCTTGATCGGCTGCCTGCTTAATAAAAGGCAAAGATGGCGGCTCTTTCTGCCCGTTATTCAACCGCGATTGCATCCGCCGAATGATCGATTCCTGGCTGGCATAAGTCTCCCAACAACCAAGATTTCCACAGCTGCACGGCAACTGCAAAGGCTCGGCCATGATGGACGTATGTCCAATCTCTCCGGCATAACCGCCTTTGCCGCGATATAACTGACCATTGAGAAACAACCCGCCACCCAAACCAATGCCCCCAAAGACAAAAATAAAATCATTAAGTTGTTGAGCACCCCCGAATAAATGCTCGCCAACTGCGGCGGCGTTCGCATCATTCTCGACAAAAACCCTGAGCCCGGTCCGCTCGGAAAAAATATCCCGAATTGGAATATTATGCCAATTCAAGTTGGGGGCAAAAATCAACAGTCCTTCGCCTAGCTCCACTGTTCCTGGAATGGAAAAAGAAAGACCCAAGATCCGATAGTTCTTTTCCCGACATAGAAACATGGCTTCATCAATAAGTTCGAAGGCTTGATCAAACGTTCTTTCATGGGAAGCTTCCGGATCAACGGAAACATCCTTTCGGAAAAGAATTTTCCCCATAAAATCCGTGAGTGCAATCGCAACAAAATCCACTCCAAACTCAACGCCGATAATCCCCCCCGCCTGAGGATTGATTTCCAACAACATCGCCGGGCGTCCCGTTCCGCTCGAGTTGGTGCCGATTTCATGAATAAGATTTCGCTCCAATAAATCTTCGACCAAACTCGAAACAGTCGACTTGTTTAATCCAGTCTTGACAGCCAATTGCGCGCGCGAGAGTGGGGCTTCTTGATGAATCAATCGAAGCACAGAAGATAAATTCACTTCCCGGATAAAAACGCGATCTGTCATTTTGAATGATGACACAGAGAATTAGTTTGTTGCGGCAACATACTAACCCATTATAACACATTAGCAAGCGGTAGGCAAAGGTAATTTTCAGCCAACACACCTTATCCGATATAATTTTGTCATGCCCAAACTGCCTCCCCTCATCCGCTGGACGCGTGCTTCGACTATTTTGCTTAGCGGTTTTTTGATGGCCGTCGGTCTTATCATCTACGTTTGGTGGCCACTGGCCCAGCAGTATCTCGCCTATTTTGCATATGTGGATTGGCATCAATGGTGGCTTTATATCGACTGGCTTCTCATCGGGATTTTTCTATTTATGTCATTGACCATCGTTGCACGGGCTGATCTCCGCACTGACGGTTTGATCGTTCTGGTCGCGACTGTGGGCGGACTCGTGATCGAGGCCTGGGGCACGCAAACTAATCTTTGGTTCTACTACACCAACGAACGTCCTCCGCTGTGGATCATTCCTGCTTGGCCGATTGCGACTCTTTCCATCGATCGAATCACGCGTGCGCTGAGTTATTTCCTTCCAAAAGAAAACCTGCGCGTCTACAAAATTCTCTATTGGCTTACATTTGCATGGTTTGCCATAATGATGCTTATCTTTGTAGCGCCTACTTTTAATAAGTCCTACACGATTCTTGCTTTGTTGCTTTGCGCACTCCTCATACTAACGCCGACAGATTATCGCAAGACATTCCTTATCTTTGTCGCAGGCGCGGGGCTTGGATATTTTCTCGAATTATGGGGAACGACGCGTGAATGCTGGACCTATTACACATACCAAACGCCTCCGTTGTTTGCAGTGCTGGCGCACGGCATGGCCGCGGTTGCTTTTTGGCGGACAGGGTTGATGTTGAAAATGTTATGGACGAGATTCGGATTGTCGAAGCCTCAGCCGGTCAAAGCGAAGCGGGAAGCGTAGTTTGTCATCAATTCCAGAAGCTTGACCCTTTCTTGATGCTTTTCACTCATTTTAGTATTGACGGAATCGACCAATGGATATATCATATTCATTAATAAACCGTCGGTCGGTTTATTAAAGGATGCGTATGCCTAGAATAGTTAAAGAAGATGATTACGCTGCCCGACGCAATGAGATTCTTGATGCAGCTCGGAAGCTGGTTTACACCAAGGGATATGAGCAAATGTCCATCCAGGATATTCTGGATCAGATGAAAATCTCGAAGGGAGCCTTCTATCATTACTTCGACTCAAAGCCTACGTTGCTGGAAGTATTGAT
>JBJKOR010000422.1:0-4878 GCA_046707185.1 Anaerolineales bacterium
GAAGTGGGGTTGATTTACGAAGCGGCACAAAAACTTGCTGGGCAGGGAAGAAGCGTGCGTGTAGTTTCGTTCCCATCTTGGGATTTGTTCGAGAAGCAGGACGCGAAATATCGCGAGTCGGTGTTGCCGAAAAGGATTCAGGCGCGGATCGCCGTCGAAGCGGGGACCAGCTTGGGCTGGGAACGATACGTCGGTTCTTCCGGTAAAGTCATCGCGATCGATCGTTTTGGTGCGTCGGCTCCTTATAAAACCATCTTCGAGCATTTAGGCTTCACCGTTGAAAATGTTTTAGCGCAAGCCAAGCCATTACTTCCAAAGAAAAAAGTTGTGAGAAAAGTCAGGGCAAAAAAGTCGACGAGGAAGAAATGAAAGTCGCGGTTGGATTCGACCACGCAGGTTTCTCGTTGAAACAGGCTGTGTTGGATGCCGTGCATGAAGCCGGACATGAGCCGATTGATTTTGGCACGTTCAGCGCGGAGAGCGTGGACTTTCCTGACTATTCGGAAAAAGTTGGCCGTGCGATTCAAAGCGGCGAAGCCGAGCGCGGAATTCTGTGCTGCGGTTCAGGTGTGGGTGCGTGCATCGCCGCCAATAAAATGAAAGGTGTTTACGCTTCGATTTGTCACGATACGTATTCTGCCGCGCAAGGTGTGAAACACGATGACATGAATGTGTTGTGTCTTGGCGGTCGTGTGATTGGATCTGAACTTGCCAAGGACTTGATCACCGCCTTCCTGGGTGCACATTATATTGGCAACGACAAAGGCGGTGAAAGACTCGCACGTCGGGTTGCAAAGATACATGAACTTGAGGAAGTTGGAAGGTTAAAAAGTTAGAAGGTTGACAAGTTGGAATGTTACGCGGATAACATGTAAACCTGTCAACTATTAAACTTGCAAACAAGGAAAATTATGCCGACGATCACTCGCTTTGAGGAAATAGAAGCATGGCAGACCGCGCGAGAATTAACCAAGTTGATTTATTCTCTCACCGATCAAGAAAAGTTCGCGCGTGGCTTCGGCTTGGAAGATCAAATTCGCCGCGCGTCAATTTCGGTGATGAGCAACATTGCAGAAGGATTTGAATCTCAGACAAAACAACAGTTTATAAAGTTCTTGTCAATCGCAAAAGTCTCGGCGGGCGAGGTTCGCTCGCAATTATATGTTTCTCGCGATATGAATTATTTATTCGAAGAGCAATTTACTAAAGCATTTCAATTAGCCGAAAAAGCATCTCGTCAACTCCGTGAAGAGCTCGCTGTTTATGAAATCTAAACATGCCAACCTTTAAACTTTCCAACTTTTGAACCATTAACTTTTCAACCTTCAAACTATTAAACGGAAGTGAACATGAACCCCATCGAAAAACTAACATCCCTTGGTCAATCCCTTTGGATGGATAACATCCAGCGGCGGCAATTGGAGAACGGCGAACTTCAAGCCATGATCGAACGCGGCGACATCCGCGGTATGACTTCGAATCCGTCCATCTTCAACCATGCCATCTCCAAGTCGAAGGATTATGATTCGGCGCTTATTCCGCTGGCGTGGGCGGGTTGGGATGCGGAAAAAATCTTTTGGGAACTTGCCATCGAAGATATCCGCGCCGCCTGCGATTTGTTCAACCCGCTTTATGAAGAGACGGATGGCGGCGATGGATATGTCAGCATCGAGGTCAGCCCGAACATTGCCCATGATACCGAAGCAACCGCGGCCCAGGCGCAACAACTTTGGGCGCGTGTAGCGCGGCCCAATCTCATGATCAAAATTCCTGCCACGAAAGAAGGCATCCCTGCCATTCGGCGCGCAATATCCCGAGGGGTCAATGTCAATGTCACCTTGATCTTTTCGCTGGCGCGATACCTTGAAGTGATGGATGCGTATTTGAGCGGGCTGGAGGATCATCTCGCTGCCGGACATTCCGTCGATCACATCGCATCGGTGGCTTCATTTTTTGTTTCGCGCGTGGATACCAAAGTGGATGGCAGACTCCCTGATGGCTCGCTGCTGCGCGGCTTGGCCGCGGTGGCCAATGCCAAACTCGCCTATGATGAGTTCTCGAAAACCTTTGTGGGTCGCCGCTGGGAAAACCTCAAACTCAAAGGCGCGCGTGTGCAGCGTCCGCTGTGGGCCTCCACCAGCACAAAGAATCCGGCGTATTCCGATACCAAGTATGTGGACAATCTGGTTGGCCCCAACACAGTCAACACGGTCCCGCCCGCCACTCTTGAAGATTTTCGCGATCACGGTGTTGCTTCCATTACGATCACGCGCGATCTCGATCAAGCGCGCGATGCAATCGCACAGCTCGAAGCCGCGGGGATTTCCATGGATGTTGTGACACAGGAACTGGAAGACGAAGGTGTCAAGGCGTTTGCGGATGCGTTTGCTCAATTGTTGTCCACGATTGACGAACGCAGAAAGAGCGCCGTGTCTGCGCTTGGGCCGCTGGCGGATTCCGTTTCCAGGCGCATATCTCAGCTTCAAGCGGATTCCGTTCCTGCGCGTCTGTGGGCGCACGACCCAACCTTGTGGACGAAGAACCGCGCCGGCCAGGCCGAGGTCAAAATCCGCATGGGCTGGATGGACTCGCCCGAGAAAGCCCGCCAGCGGATGAAAGAATATCAAGCCTTTGCCAAAGAAATTCAGAAAGCAAAAATAGATCGCGTGCTTGTGATAGGCATGGGCGGTTCATCTTTGACCGCGGAAGTATTCAGCTCATTGCTCGCGGCGGCGGACATTGCTGCTCCGCTGTCGTTGGCGATTTTGGACTCCACCGATCCGGCCCAGGTCGCGAAGGCCGCGCATGAATTCCCGCCAGATAAAAGCCTTTATATCGTTGCCAGTAAATCGGGCGGCACCGCTGAAGTGATGGCGAATTTCAATTATTTTTGGAAGCTGAGCAAGAAGGCCGCTTCGCGTTTTGTTGTGACAACCGATCCCGGTTCATCCTTGGAAGCGTTGGCGCGCAAGCGCGGCTTCCGAAAGATATTCCTGGCGGATTCGATGGTGGGCGGGCGTTATTCGGCGTTGACCGATTTCGGCCTAGTGCCTGCCGCGTTGCTTGGTATGGATTTGAATCGCCTGCTCGATAAGGCGGAATGGATGAAGCATCAGTGCGGAGAACACATTCCCGCAGCGCGTAATCCGGGTTTGGCGTTAGGAGCCGTGTTGGGCGAGGCTGTCTTGGCGGGGCGGGACAAGTTGACGGTCCTGAGCGACGAGCCGCTCTCGACGTTTGCGGGCTGGATTGAGCAGATCATCGCCGAGTCGAGCGGAAAGAACGGAAGAGGAATCCTGCCAGTTCCGCTGGAGCCGGTAGGTGATGCAGAGGTCTACGGCGCGGATCGCTTGTTCGTGTATTTGCGCCAAACCAGCGAACTGGACGCGGCGATGAAGTCTTTGCGCGAGGCGGGACATCCTGTGTTGGAGTATGAAATCGAAAATCCATACGATGTCGGCGCAGAGATGTACCGCTGGGAAATCGCAACTTCGATTGCTTGTTCTATTATCGGGGTGAACGCCTTCGACCAGCCGAATGTGGAATTGAGCAAGAAGATTACGAAAGCCAAGATCGCGGAATATCAGAAGAAAGGCAAATTGAAGGAAGGCAAACCGGCGTGGAAGAAAGACGGAGTGATGGTGTTTGCGCCATCCGCAGTGACCGGCGCATCGTTGAAAACTGTTTTGAACGGGTTCTTGAAGAAAGCCAAGCCGAATGGATATGTTGCCGTCAACGCTTATCTGCCGCGTAATGCAGAGAACACCAATGTGCTGCAAAACTTGCGCGTTGCCATCCGAGCGAAAACGGGCAATGCCGTAACCGCCGGGTTTGGTCCGCGCTTCCAACATTCCACCGGGCAATTCCATAAGGGCGGCCCGAAGAATGCCTTGTTCCTTCAAATTACCGCTGAGCCTGAGAAAGATATATCCATTCCCACTGAAGGCTTGACCTACGGCACGCTGATCCGCGCTCAAGCGGTCGGCGATTACGAAGCGCTGATAGAAGCCAAGCGAAGAGTGTTGCGGGTGCATTTGCCGAGTGCAAAAGATGTCGAGTTGTTAGTGGAAGCTTTGAAGTAATTTTTGCAGGCCGCGTATGAAGCGGCCTGCTGTATTGTAGGGGCAAAATTACATTGAAAGGAGTTTGTTATGACGCACGTTGTTTCGCTATCGAATGCCGATCCTGCTGTACGGCATTCTGTCGCGTTCCTTGAACAAATTTTCCCCTCGCCGCGCAAGTTTGGCGTCCGTTTATGGGATGGAAGTGAATTGCCTTCGGATGCTCATCCGCCTTTCATTCTGATATTCAATCACCCGGGGGCGTTGCGGCGCATGTTCAAGCCGCCCATTGAACTTTCGCTTGGCGAAGCGTTCATCCTGAAAGATTTCGATATCGAAGGCGATATTTTCTCTGTGTTTTCCCTAATGGATGTGGTTGCTGATCGGACGCTTTCGTTCGGGGAAACGCTCAAGCTAGGATTCGATTTCTTTGGGCTGCCCGCCTCGAGGGCGGCGCGACTACAAGGCCGCGGTCCGCTTCAGCTGCGCGGGAGTGTCCATTCGCGCGAACGCGATCTGCTGGCGGTTCAATATCATTATGATGTTGGCAATGATTTCTATTCGCTGTGGCTCGACCGCAATATGCAATATTCCTGCGGTTATTTTCCAACCGGCGTGGAAGACATCGATACCGCGCAGGAGCGCAAGATGGAACACATCTGCCGCAAATTGCGATTACGGCGCGGCGAACGCCTGTTGGATATCGGCTGCGGCTGGGGAGGTTTGGCGCGTTATGCTGCGTCGAAATATGGAGTGAATGTGCTCGGTGTGACGTTGAGCAAAAATCAAAAAGCCTACGCGGATGAACAAATCGCTC
>JBJKOR010000423.1:0-1172 GCA_046707185.1 Anaerolineales bacterium
GACTTCGTGGCGCCGGTTTCGATACTGGCGCTTTGGCGCCACTACTCAACCATCTCGCCACTCCGCTCAACGCGATGTTTAGCAATTCTTCTCCAGCTAATCCGCAATTCTATGTCATTGCGAGGAGCGAAGCGACGTGGCAATCTCCTGCTTGCATGTAAGATGAGATTGCCACGCCGCAAAGAACGCGGCTCGCAATGACATAATTTAATTCTTTTCCAACCAATCCGCGACACCAGCCAAATTCTGGAATGTGTAATCCGGTTGGAAAGGTGAGTCTTTCAAATCTTCAGCTTTTGTCTCACCGCTCAAAACCAAAACCGTTGTGATGCCGCTCGATTGACCCAGCGCAATATCGGTATACAACCGGTCACCGATCATCGCCAGTTGATCCACATGTAGAATCATCTTCAACGCCGCCGCATCGACAATCAACCGGTTCGGTTAGCCGACAACTAAATCCGGTTCGCGTCCCGTCGCGGCTTTGACGAAGGCGATCATCGCGCCGGTATCCGGCATCCAGCCCGTTTCGGTAGGACAGTTGAAGTCGGGATGCGTTGCAACGTAAGGAATCCCTTCACGCACAAAATCACATAACATCCACAGTTTTTTATAAGTCAAGGTTTGATCGAAACCCAGCACCAAATAATCCGGCTTCTCTTGGACGAGTTGAAATCCATGTTGGCGAAATTCATCTTCAAGCGCAGGCGTGCCGCACAAAAAAATATTTGCGTTCACTTTTTGTTCTTTGATATAAAGCGCGGTCGCTTCGCCTGAAGTCAAGACATAATTTTCTGAAATTGGAAGGCCAAGGCGAGTGATCTTCTCTGCATATTGAAGGCCATGTTTGGAGGAATTATTCGTCAGGAAGAGAAACTCTTTGCCCTGTTTCCGCAACAAGTCGATGAAACGCAGCGCACCATCCAGCAGACGATCACTCAAATAGAACGTTCCGTCCATGTCCAGCAAAAAACCGCGCACCTTGCCCAATTTATCCATGTCAACCATTGCACGATAACCTTTTCAACATAAGTTCGGGGTAACAAAAAGATTTACTCATCGCGCTGAGCGGAGGGCGGAGTGAAAACGAAGACCGTAGTCGAAGTGTGGATTTTGTTGTTATCCTGCCCTTCGACTTCCACTACGCATATGCTCAGTGTCCACTCAGGGTG
>JBJKOR010000424.1:0-8127 GCA_046707185.1 Anaerolineales bacterium
AAAAGTCCACGTGACTTTATGAGGGGAGGAACAAGCCTGCACCTTAGCCGCCCACTTGCCGCACTGTCCATTCGGACAGCAAAAGACTCTCCTATTGACGGGGAGTCTTTTCTATGTTGAGCAATAACATTATCTATGCAGGAGACTACTATGTTCAAATCACTTCTCAAGTTCTGTTTGATCCTCATGGTGACGATGATCGTTACGTATTTCATCGCCGGATTAGTCGCCCGTTTTGTCCTCGGCGGTGAAGCGTATTATCCGCCATCCCCAACCGCGATCAGTTATCTGCGCGACCCGGCCGCGCCGGGGATGGCGCTGCTCATCTGGCCTGCACAACTATTGCGCGGTCTGCTTTTTGCCGTTGCCTTGTTCCCTCTCCGTAAATCTTTTGTGGAGATGGGCACATGGAAAGGTGGCCTTGTTTTCGGTGGGATCATCTTCGTGGTTGGCTACATCGCCGCTTCCGGTGGGATGATCGAGCACTTCGTCTGGTTCAACGAGTATCCAATCCTGTTCGCGGCGATTACTTTCGTTGAGATTCTTATCCAAGTTGCCATCATGGGTCCGTGGACAGTTGCCTGGATGAAGCGCTGGCACTTGGCTTGAGATGATACTACTATCCACCTGACCGGTCGAAGCCTCCCCAAAGTCAGGGAAGTCCGATTTTGGTTGAAAACATCTTCATCATAAGAAGAATCACAAGGAAAAGTCGAAATGCAGCCGTTCAAAGCCCCCATCCATATCGCCCTGATCGTGATGACCATTTTCCTCTCACTGACAGCTCTCGCCGGTTGCATCCAGCTTTTGGAAGGTACCTACGCCCCACCGCTGGAGATGCTAAACGGTTCGATCTTCAAGGATTACACCGTCCCGGGCCTGGCCTTGGGCTTGATCGTTGGCGGAAGCGCGGCCCTCGCGGCAGTATCCTTGATCCGCAGGAGCAAGTTCGCGACACTGTTCGCCGTCGCTTCCGGAGTCTTCATTATGATCTTCGAATTCGTCGAAGTGGTGGCGAGCGGCTCGCCTGCTGGAGCTGCGCGTACTCTTCAAATCTTTTATTTCACTTTGGGAACTTTGATCGTTATAGTTTCCCTGACAGCTTGGTTCTTGAGCCTGATGGATGAAAAATGAAACCCAACGAGTTGGTAAAGCGTATCCTTTAGACAGGCAAAAACTTCCTTCCTCGTAGGAGAAGAAATGGTTTCCAATCTTAAATCAGCCAAAATATTTTGGAGCGTTACCACACTGCTTACTCTGCTGGCAGCATCGGCCGGCGTGTTGTTCAAGGGGATTTATGCCAACCTTTTTCTAACGGACTTTCTGCCGGGTGCATTTTCCCAGGATGTGCTGACCATTCTGGTCTGCCTTTTCCTGTTCTGGCTTATTGCCGTTACCAAACAGAATGACATCAAGAAGCAGGTCATCATCGTCGGCTTGCTCGGATCGTTCTTCTACCTCTACGGGATTTTTACCATGGAACGCGTCTACAACTGGTTTTATCTGCTTTACGCGGCGGTGTTTGCAGCCTCGTTTTGGACCATCGTTTATAGCCTCTCAGGTTTCAGGACGCAGGCGTTTTCCAGTTTGCGCTTGAATGGCGGCATGTTGAAAACCACCGCGATTAGTTCCATCCTCATTGCCACTCTCTTCAACTTTCTTTGGATTTCCGCACTCATCCCGTTAATGCGGGAACACAACAGGATTGAATTCCTGTATTCGATATACATCCTCGACCTTTGCTTCGTCATGCCTGCTTTTTTTATCACCGCGGTGATGAGTCTGCGCAGGCAGCCGTTTGGGATTTTGCTGGCGCCCGCGATCATGATTCTCGGCTTCTTTGTGATTTTCCCGCTTGGCTTGAACGAACTGGCAAAGCCGTCATTTAGAATAGCAATCGACTATGGATCAATGGCGATGTCCTTCATCTTTGCATTCTTTATGCTGACCCTTGCCGCACTTCAATTGAGAATGATACGCGTTGAAAAGGATGGAGAATGATTCACATTCGAGCATTTACTCCCGCCGATAGCGGCTTTATCATCTCATTGGTCCCGCGTTTTTCGGAATTTGATTTGCCCGAATGGCGCTCTGCCAGCGAGATTGACGCTGCGAACTTGAATCTGCTGCGTAAAGCGATGGAACAGCCTGAACCCGATTCCACGTTTTTTATCGCGGAAGACGAAAGCGGCAAACCCGCCGGATTTATCCATCTCCAAACACAAACGGATCATTTTACTGGCAGAAATCATGGTTACATTTCCGACTTGGCGGTGGACAAATCGTTTGAAGGTCAAGGCGTTGGAAGCGCTTTGATGGAAAAAGCCGAAGAATGGGCGGCGCAAAAAGGCTATCGCCTGCTAACCTTGTATGTATTCGCCAACAACAAGCGCGCCCGGAGCCTGTATGAAAAAAGCGGCTTTCATCAGGAACTTGCAAAGTATGCAAAAGCAATCAAACCAAAGCCGCAATAGTGTGCGCACAAAAGGAGACCAAATGAAAGTCTATCTTATTTCAATCACAGTTTTACTCATGTTGATTGGCGCTGCCTGTTCACCAGTTGCCCCAACCCAACCGCCTCAAGCTGAAACGCCAACGGTGATTCCGTCAACGAATATTCCACCCACGGCGATACCGCCAACCGATATCCTGCCGACACCGGATTATCGCCCATATAGTTCTGTCAGGATTACAGCTTCTTCACTTGAGAATAATTTGATCGGCGAAAGCGCCCAACGGACGATCTATGTTTATTTGCCGCCAACTTACACCACATCCGAGAAGCATTACCCTGTGGTCTATTATCTGCCAGGCTTTGGCGATAGCCAGATGATCGGAGTTAGCTTGCCCGATGACTTGAATGCTTTGATTCAGAAGGATCAAGTCAAGGAAATGATCGTTGTCGTCGTCAGCGGAAGCAACAAGCTCGGCGGCAGTTTCTTTGTCAATTCCCCCGTGACCGGCAATTGGGAAGATTTCGTAGTTCACGATGTGGTCAGTTACATTGACAGCCACTACCGTACGTTGCCCACTGCGGCTTCACGCGGAATCACGGGTCACTCAATGGGCGGTTTTGGCGCGCTGAACCTCGCCATGCTTCATCCGGATGTTTTCGGCGCGGTCTACAGCATGAGCCCGGGGCTCTTCGACGAGAACGGATTGGCCGAATCACAAATGTTTTCCGATGAAGCTTTGATTACGAGCTTTGTTGATTACAATCAAAAAGTTCGGGCCATGCCAATGGAAGAAACAACAACAGCCCTATTCCTCTCGCCGCAACAATTTGCGTCCGCCTATGGGCACGCGTTTGCTCCGCATCCCAGCGGGCATCCGCCTTATTACGATTATCCATACAGCGAAGTAAACGGAGAGCTTGTCCGTGATGATGCCATCTGGGAAAAATGGGACAGCGGTTTTGGCGGCATTCCTGATAAGATCGCACAATACAAGGATAATTTTCTAAAGCTCAAAGGCATCGTGGTGGATTACGGTACAGAAGATGAATATGCCTGGATTCCGAAAGGCTGTGTTTATTTCGGCGATCAACTTACTGCGGCCGGCATTCCGGTCAAGCTCGAGACTTTTGACGGCGGTCACCAGAATGAGTTGAGCACGCGCATCCGCGATTATATGCTGCCGTTCTTCTCCTCAATCCTGACTTTTGAATAAGAATCTGGTTCTTCTAAAGAAGATATACCTATCCACTTGACCAGTAAAGACTTTCCCTTCGTTGGGAGAGTCTTTACTGCTTCGGAGCTAAGATAATGATCGAAAGGAAATCTCAGATGACAGAAACATTGTTAAACCTCGATGATATTATCCGATTGACTGAGTGCATTGGAGAAGAATGGGCAATCGCCCACGCACAGCGTTTGATTCGGTTAATCAAAGAAATCGGCCTGAACGTTCCATACGATTCCCGCATTACGGAACTGGCCGCGTATATGCACGATTGGGGTGCATTCCCAAAATACGCGCAAAAAGATGTAGAACACGCCATCCGCTCACGTCAGGTGGTCGAAGCGGAAATCCTGCCGCGTTTGGATTTAACCCAGACCCAAAAGGACATTTTGTTGGAAACCATTGAACTTCACGACTATCGCGACACACGGCCAACAAAATCCAATGAAGCACTTATACTTCGCGATGCGGACATGCTCGAATTCCTCGGTACGATCGGTGTGGCGCGCGATTTTATACGCGGGCCGAGAAACGTGGAAACCTGTTATAAACGAATCCTTTCGCGTCGAAATGATATTCAATGTCGCTTTAGCCTGCCGCGCGCAAAGGAAATCGCACAGGTTCGACTTGTGCGAATGGATCAATATTTGGCATGGTTAAACGAAGAAAGTTTCGGAATACTTTAATACCCTGAAAATGAAACGAGAAAACTCAGCGAAATAACAGTAAACCAATAATTGCAGTGCTCCTTCTGTTTTCGTATTCATTGCGCTTCCCTAAATTGATTTCTCAATGACATCTCGGCCTCTCAACATGAGAGGCCGAGTATTTTATGAAACGGTTTACATTTTCGCGTCAGTAGGTTTGCGCCGAAAGCCGAAGTACAGTAATAACAGTCCACCTATGATCAAAATGATCGGCCACGCATAGTTGAGACTCGCGGCGCTGAAGAACATGAAAACAGCCATACAGATCAACGCAACTGCAGGATACTTTGCCCAATCGGCAGGATGCAAATCGCGCCGCAGCCACACCAACCCAAAAGTTACCGCCCAACCGATGAACATCAAATCAACGGCCATCGAGCCGATACTCTCGGTAGCCCCGAGAATCCCGATCAAGATCACCATCAACCCAATGCTGATCATGACACCAGCCGGGATAATTGCCCACCAAGCTTTGCGCGATGCAAAATACGCGACAAGGAATGGCAGTCCAATGAAAACGGTGAACAACCCACCGACATATTCACCTTTCAAGGTCATGGCCATGATCGGGACGAAGGCAATCACAGTAAATACAAAAGCCGGGATCAACGCCCACCAACGCTGACGATTCGTCAGGAACACAAAAAGGAAAGGAATGGCAAATCCCAACATGACGATGGTGGCAAGCCATTCACCTTGAACGCGATCTGCCGCAACGACCACACCTGTTAGAATAGCCATCACCCACATGGGGATGAGCGCCCACCAATTTTTGCGGACATCCAAAATCAACGGAACGATGAACGGCAGACCAACCGCAATCAGTATCGGCGCGCCGATGATGGAACTCGTCACGCCCGCCTCGCTTAGATAAATCGTCAATGCCAGTGCGCCAGAGATCAAGGTTGGGAAGAGCCAACCCCAAGCGCGCATGCCGCTCAGCAAATACGCCGCCAAAAACAACAAACCAAATCCGGCAAAGACTGCCATCCAAAATTGTGGAGAGCCATTATAGAAATGTCCCAGTTGTGCCCAAAACGCAATAACGCCTGCCAGGATCAGGAACAAACCGGGAAGGATCGTCGAGAGTTTGAACTTCATTTATTTTTCCTTTCTAATTGCCAATTTGCACAACGCCACCGAGACCGCTTATATTTTTCGTAACGCTTGGATTTCCATAGTAATTTACCGAGCCTATGCCGCTCACATCGGCGATCAACTGATTTTGAGTATAAACAGTAGCGCTGCCAGTGCCTGAAACATTCACATTAGCAGTTTGGCTGATTAAATTTGGAGCGCGGAAGTTTCCAAGACCGCTGATGTCGAGCCGGAGATCATGCGCAGTGCCGCTGATATCTACATTTCCCACACCGCTGAGGTGGCAATTGATCGTGCGGATGTTGACATTAGTGAATGTAATTGTGCCTGCTCCGCTAATATCCATGACCAGATTGTCGGTTTTCAAATTTTCAGCATGAACTGTTCCGGCACTGGAAAACTCCAATGAATGCAGATCTTTCAAATTGATCGTGATCTTCACCGGACGACTGGGATTGACACGTCCGCTCCAAACCGGTTCATTGTTTTCGATGTAAAGCGTACCCGCATCCAGCCGCGTGCGCAACTGTGGGAGAATGTTATCATCCGCTTCGATGCTGAGAGATTCGGTCTGGCCCTGATTGATGACGATCTCTGCAGGGTAGTTGATATCGATGGCAGAGATTCCGCTCACGTCACGGTTTTGAGTCACGATCTTTCCGGACCCGGGAACGTTGCCATTGAACCCGAAGTTGAATCCCCACTGAGGCGTATTCCATCCTAACTGTGGCGCATAAAAGATGGCCAGCATTCCCGCGCCGACAACAAGGACATCCATCGCGATTCGGGACCATGGCAGCCAGGTGCGCATCAACAGCCCAATTCCAGCCGCGATCAACAGGAAGGGCCAAAAGCGCGCCAATGCCCACAAGTTTTCAGCGGGCATTCTGCCGGTGCTGATCATCAGCCAGATCACGCCCGCGGCGATGAAAGCCAACGGAAAAAAGTAGGAACGATCATTCATTTTTTCATCTCCATTTGATTCAAAGGTCAATTCGTATTGTTCGGAATCTCCGAGGAGTCTTTTTCATCGGATTTTCTCAAACCGAAGAGTCCCGTGCGTGAGATCACCAGATAGGCGCCCAAGAGAATCAGCAGAACTGGGAAGAAATATTCCCGCGAACCGAAGAACGCGAAGAACGTTCCAAAAAACAGGCCGAAGATCACGAATAGGATCACGCCGACCTTCATCACGCTCATCCCGGCTTGGCGGCGATGTTCATTCTCCTCGTAAGCGCCCATCAAATAGATGCCAAGTCCAACTGATACGATGGTAATCGTCCAGCCATATGACCAGCTCGCCCAATCCGCGGTCAAATTCTGGAACAAAAGCATCAATCCGCTAACAGTGATGATGCTTCCCGGAATCGCCATGAACGCCATTTGCTTGCCGCCCACCAACATGGCCACAAAGAACAACGCGCCGAAGCCGATCACCATAAACGGCCAAAAGAAATGCCAAAAAGCAGACATGTTGAAAATCTGTCCCAACAGGAACAACACACCTGCTCCAATCAGCACGATACCAACCACCATCATGCCTGCATTCGAACGATTAATGGACATGTCAATCTCCTTTCCGAATCCTATACGAGTCTACGGAAATTATGGTTTCGAGGCATCCGCCAATGGATAGGTTTTAACTAGCCGTATGGATAGGAGCTGCCTGGCCCAAGAGCGCTTATTGTGCGATGCTTTCTGCACGTTGTTTGATCCCCAGCAACATGCCGCGTTCCATGATGAATATCCCCGGATGGATCACATCCCAAAATCCGCCTACAGCCATGGTGCGCGTCCGCAAAACCAAACGCGTCGTCCCGTCCGATTGCGGAGTCAGCGCAAATTGCCATAGTCCACCCATTTGCCGTTTTCCTGATGTCCCAACACGATGGCTAGATTCGGTTCGATTTGCGCAACAATATATGGAGGCGGCGCGGGTTCGTTCGGGCACATCTTGACAAGATCACCAACTTTCAAACTCTGCCATTCGAGATGGATGCGATCGGCGTTAACCAAACGGCAATTAAACAAATAAGTTTCAAGCCAGGTGTAACTATACATCCCGCCTTTCTCGGCACCGAGTTGAACAATCCACGGAGTAAGCGTAACAAAAGACTCCCCTGTCTGAAGGGGAGTCCTGACCTAGCCAGAGGGATGGCTGCGATTAAATCTTCTTGTTTTTCGAACAGACATTGTGCCTGCGTGCATGGCTCACGAAGTGGCGGGAAGACAGCGAGCTGATGACTTTCCTTTGGTTGGAACTGCATCCTGTGAGACCACCTGATTGCGGGTCTGCTTGGCAATATAAAGTGCCTGATCCGCTACTTTACAAAGTTGGTTTACCTCGCGGCTGGTTTTGGAAGAAGCCACACCAGCGCTGAAAGTAACCTTCAAAGTTCCGATGGGTAGTTCAATAGTGGTTGCATCAATGATGGCGCGTAAGCGGTTGGCAATTTGCAGGGCTTCCTCCAAGGCAGTATCGGGCAATAAGATGAGGAACTCTTCACCGCCCCAGCGCGCAACGACATCCTGCGCACGCATGTGGTTTTGAAATGTAGACGCCATCCATTGCAGCACACGATCACCCACATCGTGACCATAGGTGTCATTGACGCGTTTGAAGTAATCAAGCTCCAGAAGA
>JBJKOR010000425.1:0-1392 GCA_046707185.1 Anaerolineales bacterium
GCGACCGGACGCGCTCCGAGGTTTTATCAGACCTCGACGGATTCGTTCATCACGTCTTTACCGGCTTTCTTTACAAATTTATTCTGGCTTCGCTGATTCAACAATACTGGCTCAATCCGATGTCGAAAGGCGCAAGTTTTCTCCACATCGGTTCGTACATGTACGCGTATACGTTTTACCTGTTCTTCGACTTTGCAGGTTATAGTGCCTTTGCGGTCGGTTTCAGTTATTTGTTCGGCATCCACACACCGGAAAACTTCGATCGTCCCTTCCTTTCGCGCGATATCCGCGACTTTTGGAATCGCTGGCACATCAGCTTGTCATTCTGGTTCCGCGACCATATCTACAACCGTTTTGTCTTCACCGCGTTGAGAAACAAATGGTTCAAGAGTCGATATACTGCTTCGTATGTTGGCTATGTCATCACGATGGGCTTGATGGGCGTATGGCATGGCACGGAATTGCACTACATTGTTTATGGCTTGTATCATGGAGTTTTGTTGGCGGTCACAGCCTGGCTGGATCGGCGCTATAAGGGAAATCGTCTGCTCAACAGCAAGGTTTTCGGCTGGCAAGTTGCATCCATCTTGCTGACCTTTCATCTCATTGCATTCAGTTTTTTGATTTTCTCCGGGCGATTGTTTAACTGATGCAGACCCCATCGTCAGGTTCAACGCGCCGAAAACGATTACTGGAAGTCGCCGCGCTATTTCTGCGATTGGGATTAACCGCTTTTGGCGGTCCTGCCGCGCATATCGCCATCATGCACGATGAAGTGGTCAAGAAGCACAAATGGATCACCGAGCAGGAATTTCTCGATCTGTTCGGGGCAGCCAATTTAATTCCCGGACCGACTTCTACAGAAACCGCGATTTATTTGGGATATAAACGCGTGGGCTGGATGGGACTCGTATTGGCAGGATTCTGCTTTATTCTGCCAGCCATGCTGATCGTGCTGGCGTTGAGTTGGGTCTACGTTCGTTACGGCACAACAAGTTGGGCAAACGGCATTCTTTACGGGATCATGCCGGTGGTGATGGCGATCATTGCCCAAGCCTTATGGAGTCTGGGACGAAAAGCCATCAAAGATTGGTTGACCGGCATCATGGGAATTTGCGTTGTCGTGCTTTATATGCTTGGCGTCAATGTGATTATCCTGCTTGTACTGTCCGCACTGATTGTGATGCTGGGCAAAAACCTTTCGAGAATAAAAAAGATTCCAACGCTTGGAATCATTATGTCGTTGCGAGGAGTACAGCGAGGAAGCAATCTCTTATTGAATCGAGACCTCCGAGGCCTCACAGACATCGGAGGTCTGCTCGCCACTTCAGCTCCATTCAGCTTGCCTCTTTTATTTCTAAACTTCCTCAAGATCGGTGCAACGCTCTACGG